>JAICTB010000036.1 GCA_025936595.1 Thermoleophilia bacterium
GAGGCGATGCACGCGGTCGGTCGCCTGCTGCTCGACGGCGGGGTTCCACCAGCGGTCGAAGTGGAAGACGTGGTTCGCGGCGGGGAGGTTCAGGCCGCGGCCGCCGGCGCGCAGCGAGACGACGAGCACCTGCGGCCCCGCCTCGCCGGCGAACTCCGTGAGCAACTCGTCGCGCTGCCGCGCGTTCAGGTGGCCGTGGAAGAAATCGACACGCTTCCCGAGGCGCTCCGCGAGGTGCGGCACGAGGCGGTCGAAGCGCGTGTACTGCGTGAAGACGAGCGCCTTGTCCGCGGGCGGCACCTCGCCGAGCAGCTCGATCAGGCGCTCGAGCTTCCCACTGCGGCCGTCGAGCGGGCGATGCGTCTGCACGAGCATCTCCGGGTGGTTGCACACCTGCTTCAGGTGGCCGAGCATCGCGAGCACCGCGCCACGGCGGCCGAAGCGGTCCTCGTGCGCCTCGACGCGCGGCAGCCAGTTGTCGACCGTCTCCTGGTACAGCGCCGCCTGCTCGAGCGTCAGGCGGCAGTAGTCCTTCTCGATCGTGATCGGCGGCAGGTCGAGCTCTACCTCGGGATCGTCCTTCGCGCGCCGCAGGATGAACGGCCGCACGATCGCCTTCAGCCGCTCGAGCGCCTCGTCGTCCTTGCCGATCTGGATCGGCTCGGCGAAGGCGCGACCGAACCACTCGCGCGAGCCCAGCAGGCCCGGGTTGAGGAGGTCCATCAGCGCCCACAGCTCGCCGAGATGGTTCTCGATCGGCGTGCCCGTCATCGCGACGCGCCGCTTCGCCGGGATCAGCCGCAGCGAGCGTGCCCGCTTCGTCTGCGGGTTCTTCACGTCCTGCGCCTCGTCGAGCAGCAGGCGATCCCACTGCACGAGCTGCAGCGCATCGAGGTCGCGCGTCGCGATGTCGTACGACGTCACGACGACATCGACGGCGCGCACGCGCTGCAGCAGCGCCTCGTTCGCGAGCCGGTCGGAACCGTGATGCAGGTGCACACGCAGCGACGGTGCGAAGCGCTCGACCTCCGCGACCCACTGCCGGGCAACGCTCATCGGGCAGACGACGAGCGTCGGGCCGAGCGCATCGCGACCGAACTGCTCGCGCTCCGACAGGAGCATCGCGATCGCCTGCACCGTCTTCCCCAGCCCCATGTCGTCGGCGAGCACGCCGCCGATGCCGAGGTCGCCGAGCATCCGCAGCCACCCGTGCCCGCGCTCCTGGAACGTGAAGAGCGCGTGCTGCATGCCCGCGGGCGTCGGCAGCGGCTTGAAGCGGGCGTCGCCGTCGAGCATGCCGGCGAGCTTGTCGTCGAGCGACACCTGGCCGAACTCGAGCCCGTAGTCGTCCGTGTCGAGGCCCGAGGTCGCGCGGACGAGATCCACCATGCCGCCGCCCGCGCTCCTGCGCTCGAGGAACTTCAGCGCGCGGGCGACGTCCTCGCGCCGCAGCGCGTGCCAGCGCCCACCGGCCTGCACGACCGGGTTCTGCTGTGCCGCCAGCCGCTTCAGCTCGTCGGCGTCGAGACCCACGTCGCCGACCGCGAGCTTCCAGTCGAATTGCGCGATCGCCGACGGTGAGAGAAGCCCGCTCGAGTGCTCGCCCAGGCGCGCCGTCAGGTTTGCGCGGATCCGCGTCGGCGCCTGCACCCACGCCTGCGGCAAGGTCACCGCCACGCCGCGCTCCTCGAGCTGCGGCATCAACGTGCGCAGGAAGAACGCGGCATCCTCGGCGTCGAGCTCGACCTCCGCGGGCTCGTCCGCGTCGAGCTCGATCCCGTGCCCGGCGAGGAACGGGCCGAGCTCGGCAAAGCGCTGCGCCACGTCCTCGTAGGGATCGGTGTCGCGCAGGAAGAGGAACGCCTCCGCTCCGTCGTCCCAGAGGAGCTTCGCAGGCAGGGCGAGCGACGGCTCATCCTCGGCGTGCAGCCATAGCTCGAGCGCGAGCGCGCCGCCGGGAACGCGCTCGTCGAGGTGCAGGCCGAGCGTCCACGGCGCCTCGATCACGCGGCCGAGCCCGTCGTCGACCCAGCGCCCGATCCTCTTCTCGAGCGACGCGTACGACGGTCCGACGGGCAGATCCGGCTCCGGCGCGACGAGCGCGCCGAGGAACGCATCGACGCCGCGGGAACGGCTGACGCGCGTCGGGTCGACGAGCTTCACGCCCTCCGCGACGATGCGGTCGCGTGCGATCTGGTCGACGAGGCGCGGATACACGTCGCCGACCGTCGCCGTGCGGTCGCCGTGGAAGTACTCGGCCGAGACGGCAGGCAGGGCGGCCGCGATCTCCGCGAGGGTCTCCTCGATCGACGTGTCGAGCGTCGCGCCCCAGAAGGCGAACCAGCGGCCGCCGCCACGGGTCAATTGAGGGTGGACGAGCCCCTCGCCGACCGAGCGCAGCGCGAGGTCGCGGACGGCGAAGAGGGCCCGCGCGCTGTCGCCCAGCTCGTGCTCGGGCTCCCAGCGCGCGAGCTCTGGGGTGCCGAGGACACGCGCCGGCACCTCGACGCCGAGGACGTCGAGGCTGCCCGGCTCGCCGAACGGCAGGTCGCCGGAGAAGCTGCCGTCGGGCCGGCGCAGGAACGCGTACGCGTCCCCGTCCGGGTGCCAGATCAACTCGAGGGTCTCGCGCACGACCCACCATCGTAGGCCGTCACGGGGTGCGGCCGCTGGAAAACTCGTCCGCGCTACCAGTCGGTCGGCTTGTAGTCCTTGAAGAACTTGCCCCAGGCGTGGGTGCCGGTGTTGAAGCCGTCGATGATCGGGTCGACGATCCGCGCGGCTCCGTCGACGATGTCGAGCGGGGGCGCGAAGCGGTGCTCGACGGCCTTCCGCTCGGCGATGTGCACCGGGTCCTCGTCGGTCACCCAGCCGGTGTCGACGCTGTTCATGTGGATGCCGTCGTTTGCATAATCGGCCGCCGAGGTGCGCGTCATCATGTTCAGCGCCGCCTTCGCCATGTTCGTGTGCGGATGCCGCGTCGTCTTGAAGCGGCGGTAGAACTGCCCCTCGACCGCGGAGACGTTGACGATGTGCTTGTCGCGCTCCGGGGTCGCGAGCAGGAGCGGCTTCAGGCGCGCGTTCAGGACGAACGGTGCGACGGCATTCACGAGCTGCGTCTCGAGCAGCTCGATCGTCGGCACCTCGTCGAGGAGGAGCCGCCAGGAGTTGTGCCCGCGCAGGTCGACCTGCTGCAGGTCCTGGTCGAGCCGCCCGGCGGGGAAGAACTCGCGCTGCGTCAGCTCTGCGGACGGCAGCGCGCGCGCCGCCTCTTCGCCTTCGAGCATGTGCTCGTAGAACTCGCGCGGCCGACGCACCGTCTGGCACGCGTTCGAGATGATGAAGTCGAGCCGGTCGCGCGTTTCGAGCAGCGTGGCGCAGAACGCCTCCACGCTCGGGGTGTGGCGCAGGTCGAGCCCGAAAATCTCGAGCCGTTCCCCCCACTCCGCGAAGTCCCGCTCGCGTGCGTAGCGCTGCGCCGCGTCGTTCGGGAAGCGCGTCGTCACGATCAGCGATGCCCCCGCGCGAAGCAGCTTGATCCCGGCCTGGTAGCCGATCTTCACACGGCCGCCCGTGAGCAGTGCGACGCGGCCGCTCAGGTCGGCGGTCTCGGTCCGCTTGGCGTAGTTGAAGTCGCCGCACGCCTTGCACATCTGGTCGTAGAACGGGTGCACGCTCGTGTACAGCTCCTTGCAGACATAGCAATGCTGCGGCTCGATCGTCTCGCGCTCCAGCACCTCCGGATCCCCGGGCGCATAGACGTTCGGCGTCGTGAAGACGGGCTTCGCGCGCAGGACGCGGATCCCGGTCTCGCGCAATACGAGCTGGTCCTCGCGCTGCTTCGCGTTCTTCAGGCGGCGCCGTACCTCCTTCGCCGCGCGGCGGCGCGTGACGACGTCCGGCTCGAAGACGTCGCCTGCCGCCGAGAGCAGACGCGTGCGCTCCTCGACGGAGAGCTCCTGGAGGAGCGTGCGGTCGCGCCCGATTGCCTCGAGCGTCTCGATCGCGGCCCGAAGCCGCGCCGCAACCACGTCTTCGTGCTCGCCGATCGCCACGCGCGGAGGGTAGCGGGGAAGGGCGCGAACGGCCCTTCCCCGCTTTCGATCGCTAGTGCTTGGAGACCCGGAAGCGCCCGCTCGTGGCGGAGCCGCCGGGGGTCGTGACGGTGATGCCGCCGCTCGAGGCGCCCGTGGGCACCGTCGTCGTGATCCGCGTGTCGCTCACGACCGTGAACACCGCCGCGACGGAACCGCCGAACCTCACCGACGTCGCGCCGGTGAACCCGGAACCGTTGATCGTGACCAGCGTTCCGACCGGCCCCGAGGTCGGCGAGATCGACGTGATCGCCGGCGCCGCCGTTGCCGTCGACACCGTGAAGCTCGCAGAGCTCGTGCCCGTGCCCGCGGGGGTTGTGACCGTGATCGGCCCGGTCGTCGCACCGGTCGGCACCGTCGCGATCACCTGGGTAGCGCTGTTGACGGTGAACGATGCGGCCGTCCCGTTGAACTTCACGGAGGTCGCACCCGTGAAGCCGGTGCCGGTCACGGTCACCTGTGTGCCTGCCGTGCCGCTCGTGGGCGAGAACGACGAGATCGTCGGGGCGGCTGCCACCGTCGACACCGTGAAGCTCGCGGTGCTCGTGCCGGTGCCGCCGGCGTTCGTGACCGAGATCGGGCCGCTGGTCGCACCGGTAGGCACCGTCGCGGTCACCTGCGTGTCGCTGTTGACGGTGTACGACGCAGACGTCCCGTTGAACTTCACGGAGGTTGCACCTGTGAAGCCGGTGCCCGTGACGGTCACCGACGACCCCACGGCGCCGCTCGTAGGCGAGAACCCGCTGACGGTGGGCGCCGCCTGCGTCGAGGACGAGCAGCCGGGCAGCTGGAACGAGCCGATCCGGGTCAGCCAGTTATCGGCGGCCAGCGTCGTCGGATGCGCATCGTAGTACTCACCCGTGTACCAGAACGTGCAGCCGTCGGAGGGGTCGATCGTCATCGCGCTGTAGTCGCCCCAGCGGTTGTTCGTGCTGCCGTCGGAGAACGTGCAGCACTGGAACCCGGCCCCCTGGACGATCGTCTGCTCGCCCTGGGTGAGCTGGTTGAGCGGGTCACCTGCGAGCCGTCCCGAAACGCGGAGCGCCGGGTACATGCTCGCGTCGGAGACGCTGTAGCCGATCGCCATGTCGCCCTTCTTGTCGACGGCGAGGCTCGGCATGAACCGGTTCAGCGAGTCCGGCGCCCACGTCGACTGCTGGCGCACCGAGCCGATCGCGCCGCCGGTGACCGGCAGCTCGTACCAGCGCACCTGCGCGACGCCGCCGCCGTTTCCGATCGTGTGCGTGAGCCAGAGCGACTCGCGGCCGTTCAGGTTCGTGTACTGGTTCTGCATCATCAGGCGATAGGTCAGCGTGTCGAGCGTGTTGCCGCCCAGCTCGGGCACGTCGCTCGGCCCGACGTTGAACGTCGAGATCGAGGTGTTCGTCGGACCGGTGAACGTCGAATTCGCCGTGTTCGCCCAGTCGACATGGAACTTCCACGTGCGGATCGCGTATGAGCCGTAGATCGAGGCGAAGTAGTTCGGCGAGCCCGCCGGCGGCGCGCCCGTGACCTGGCGGGCGTTCGACGGGAGCAGGCTGAACACGGAGACGCCGCCGACCCTGCTCGGGACACCGAACGTCACGCCCTGCGCCGCGGGATTGCCGGCCTCCATCTGCTGGCGGTTGAACGCCCACACCTGGACGTTCTGGAACGCCTCGGAGCCGGTGCTCGCGAACACGTTCGCGGACATGTAGATCCCGTCGGGCCAGACGCCGAGCTTCGGGTAGTCCGGGAGGCTCGCACCCGACTCGGTCTTCCACGCGTAGAAGTACCAGCCGCCGGCGACGGGGTCGCTCGTCTTCGAGACCGCCATGCACTGGTAGAACGGGCCGGTCGAGAAGTTCGTCCAGGCGAAGTCGGAGACGATCCAGCGATCGCCGAACGGGTCGTAGAGGGCCACCGGGTCGCCCTGGTTCGAGTCGTCGCACGGTGTGCCGGTGGAGCCCTGCGGGAAGAGGTCGTCGAACGTGATCGCCGCCTCGCGCGTGCCCGTCTTGGAGTAGATCCCGATCGAGGTGTTGACGGTCTCGACGTAGTTCGATGGCCCGACGTCGCCGTTCGGGTCGGGCGGCCAGCCGGCGCCCCAGCCCGTGTGGTCGAGACCGACGAAGCTCGATTCGTTCACGGGAGCAGACGTGGCGGGAGCCGTCTGCAGCGCGCCGTCCTTCGTCACGGCCCCCGGCAGCACGTCCGACGGCGCCCGCGGTTCCGGACGCGCTTCGCTCCTCACGATGTTCCCGTGCGGGATATGGCGGATGTCGCCGCCGAAGTGCCCGAACCCGGCCGGAGCGATCGTCCGCGGCTGCGAGCCCTGCCCCGATGGACCGGCGGCGTGCGCGGGCGGTGTCGCCCCGCCTCCCGCGAGCGCGACTGCGACGACGAGCCCCGCGATCGCGGCGACCGTGACGGCGGTGCGAAGAACCTTCCCCTTCACCTGAGACCCCCTCGTGACGTGAAGCACGATTACTGGTGCGCCGGAGAATAGCCGCGAAAGCGGCTGGGTCAAGGGCGAATTCGGGTGCTACGCGGGTGCTACTCGGGCTCGTCGTCGCCGGAGCGCCTGCGCCAGAACGTCAGGACGCCGACCATGCCGGCGACGAGGAGCGCGATCGCGCTGCGGTTCGGCTTCTTCGTCTCGGGATCGATCGAGGGGGCAGCCTCTTTGGCCTTGCGCTTGAGGACGCGCTTGCCGACGGCCCACGTGATCCAGCCGACGGCTGCATTCCTGCGGTTGAAGACGCTCACGTACGCAGCCTACCCCGCCCCGCGCGGGCGCCAAACAACGAAAACAGGGCTCCGCCTCACTGCGGCGCGGAGGCGGAGCCCTGGCAGCCGGGAACCTGCGGGCGGGCGAGGCTCCCGGCGGGACGAGGGCACGTCCAGGAGTTGAGATGCCCCGTTCAGGCGAAACTTGCGTCGGCAGGCGCCCGGTTTTACGGATCGCTTACGTTGCCGGTTTCAAACCATAGACAACTGATGGCAATCCGATCTATGTTCTGGAACGTGAACCTCGGCGGAACGTGGGCCCCGCTGGCGGAACGCCCATTCCGGTTGCTCTGGCTCGGCCGCGTGGCGTCCGCAACCGGCGACGCACTCGTTCCCGTGGCGCTCGCCTTCGCCGTCCTGTCCGTGCGCCACTCGGCGACCGCGCTCGGCGGCGTGCTCGCAGCGTTCACGATCGCGCGCGTCGTGTTCACGCTCGCGGGCGGAGTGATCGCCGACCGTTTCCCGCGTCGGGCCGTGATGATCGGCTGCGACGGCGCGCGCGCGGCGGTCGAGGCGTTCACGGCCGTGATGTTGCTCACGCACGCCATGACGCTGCCGATGTTCTTCGCCACCGCCGCCATCTTCGGCGCCGCCTCCGCGTTCTTCGCGCCTGCGTCGGACGGGCTCGTCCCGAAGACGGTCAGCCCCGCGAACCTGCAGACCGCGAACGCGCTCCTCGCGACGTCACGCAACGGGCTGAGCATCTTCGGGCCCGCGGTCTCCGGCATCCTGATCGTCGCCGTCGGCACCGGCTGGGTGTTCGCGATCGACTCCGTCAGCTTCCTCGTCAGCATCTTCTTCCTCGCGCAGCTGAAGGTCCCCGCGCACGTGCGCGCACAGCGCGCGCATTTCGTGCACGAACTGCGGGACGGCTGGCACGAGGTCGTCTCGCGCGATTGGGTGCGCGCGCCGATCGCCGGCTTCGCGATCTCGAACGTCTGCTTCGCGTCGTTTCTCGTGCTCGGCCCGACGATCTTCCGCGAGCACCCGCACGGTGCGCGCGACTGGGGGATCGTCTCGACGTGCGGCGCGATCGGCGCGATCGTCGGCAGCCTCCTCTCCGCGCGCTACCGGCCGTCACGACCGCTGACCGTGTGCTTCCTCGCAACGACGGTCGTCGCCCTGCCGATCGCCGCGCTCGCCGGGCCGCTGCCGACCCTCGCGATCGCCGCCGCCTGGCTCGCCGGGTCCGGCTCGATCACGTTTGCGAACACCTACTGGGAGACCACGCTCCAGCAGCGGATCCCCGAGAGCGTATTCGCGCGCGTCCGCTCGTACGACATCCTCGTGTCCTTTGTCTTCATGCCGGTCGGGATGATCGCCTTCGGCCCGATCGCGCACGTGTTCGGGAACGAGCAGACGCTGCTCGTCGCGGCGGGTGTCGCGTGCGCGACGAGCGTCGTCGTGGCATTCGTGCCGGGCGTGCACGCCGTCGCAGCACCGCGGAGCGAACCGCTGGAGCCCGGTGCGCCGGTGGCGAACCAGGTCCCGGTCTAGTTGAACTTCAGGCCGGTGCCTTCTTCTTGTTTGGCAGGTGGATCGCGCGGCCGAGCGCGACGAGCCCAGCCTCCTTGATCGCCTCGGAGAGCGTGGGGTGCGCGGCCATCCCGTCGGCGACCGTCTCGACCGTCGCCTCCGCGTCGATCGCGACCGTCCCCGCCTCGATCAGGTCGGTGACGTGCGGGCCGACCATGATCAGGCCGAGCAACTCCCCGTAGCGCGACTCGTGGATCGACTTCACCCAGCCGACGGTGTCGCCCTGCATCACCGCGCGCGCGTTCGCCTGCCAAGGGAAGACGCCGGTTGCGACGTCGTCGCCGTAGAGCTCGCGCGCCTGTGCCTCGGTAAGGCCGACGCCGGCGATCTCCGGATCGGTGTAGATCGGCCGCGGCACCGCACGGTTGTCGACGATCGCTTCGTGGCCGCACGCGTTCTCGGCGGCGACCTCGCCTTCACGGAACGCGGTGTGCGCGAGCTGCCAGTAGCCGGCGCAGTCGCCGACGGCGTAGATGTGCGGCACGCTCGTCCGCCGGTGCTCGTCGGCTGTGATGCCCTTGCGCCGGTCGAACTCGACGCCGGCGGCTTCGAGGCCGATGCCCTCGACGAGCGGCCCGCGACCGACTGACACGAGCATCAGGTCGCATTCGACGCTCTCGCCGTCGCCGAACGAGACGGCGAGCGAGTTGCCCCGCTGCTCGACGCCGGTGCACTGCTTGCCGAGCTGCAGCGTGATGCCGCGCTTCGAGAACTGCTTCGCGAGCTCTTTTGCCGCATCCGCGTCCTCCTGCGGAATCAGCGTGTCGAGCATCTCGATGATCGTCACCTCGGAGCCGAAGCGGTTGAAGATCGACGCGAATTCAGCGCCGATGATGCCGCCGCCGAGGATGACGAGGCGCCTCGGCACCTCGGTCTGCGCGAGGAGGCCGGTCGAGTCGACGCAGAGGTCGCTCTCGAGACCGGGAATCGGCGGGCGTAGCGGGAACGAGCCGGTCGCGACGATCGCCTGCTTGAAGCGGATGTCCTCGCCGCCCTCGACCGCGATCGTCGTCGCATCGGTGAACCTGCCGGTGCCCTTGATCCACTCGACGCCGTTCACCTTCAGCAGGCCGGCGACGCCGCCGGTCATCTGCTTGACGACATTCGCCTTCCACTCGTTCGCCGCGGCGAAGTCGAGCTGCGGCTCGGCGACTCTGACGCCGAGCTTCCCGAACGTCTCGCCGGCCTGGTGCAGGAAGTGCGCCGTCTGCACCCACGCCTTCGTCGGAATGCACCCGACGCGCAGGCAGGTGCCGCCGAGCTCGGGCTCCTTCTCGATGCACGCGACCCGCGCGCCGAGCTGCGCGGCGCGGATCGCGGCCGTGTAGCCGCCCGGGCCGCCGCCGAGAACTGCGATGTCGAAGTCCATTGCGCGATCGTACCCGGGCGCTACGGGACGATGACGAGCTTCCCGAACTTGCCGCCCGCGGCGAAGCGCTCGTAGGCGGCCTGCGCATGCTCGAGCGGGAAGGTCTCCTCGACGGGAACGGTGAGGCGGCCGTCGGCGAGGAGCGGCAGGGCGTGGCCCTCGAGCCGGCGGAGCACGTCCTCCTTCTCCTCGACGCTGCGCGCGCGCAGCGTCGAGGCGTGGATGCGCCCGCGGTTGCGCATCAGCAGCCCGAAATCGACCTCGGCCTTCGCGCCCGCGCCCGTGCCGATCACGACGATGCGGCCGTGCTTCGCGAGGCGGCCGAGGTTCTCGGTGAGGTTGTCGCCGCCGACGAGCTCGAGGATCACGTCGTACTCGCCGCTCGGATCGGTGTCGGCCCCGAAGGCCTCGACCTCGGCCCGGTGGTGCCGGACGGTGCCGGTGACGTGCGCCCCCGACTGGACGCCGAGCTGCACCGCCGCGGTGCCGACGCCGCCCGCCGCGCCGTTCACGAGCAGGCGCTCGCCGTCGCGCAGCTGCGCCTGCGAGAAGAGCGCGTCGTGCGCCGTCGCGTAGGCCTCCACGAAGCCGCCGGCCTGCGGCCAGTCGACGCGCTCCGGCACCCGCAGCACGTGCGTGTGGTGCACCGCAACGAGCTCCGCCTGGCCGCCGCCGGGCAGGAGCGCCATCACGCGCTCGCCGTCCTCCGTCTCGCCCGCGCATTCGAGCCCTGGGATGTCCTCCGGCGCGCCCGGCGGTGGCGGATAGCGGCCCGCGCGCTGCATCAGGTCGGCGCCGTTGATGCCCGCCGCCTTCACCTTGATCAGGATCTCGCCGTCGCGGGGAACCGGGTCGGGGCGCTCCTCGATCTCGAGCCGCCCTTCGACGATGACGACCGCACGCATTCCGGCATGCTACGGACGTGAAGCTCGAAGGCGTCCACCACGTGACGTGCATCACCGGCGACGCGACGGCGAACGTCGAGTTCTACGCCGGCGAGCTCGGGCTGCGGATGGTAAAGAAGACCGTCAACCAGGACGATCCGACCGTCTACCACCTCTTCTACGCCGACGAACGCGGGTCGGCGGGCGCCGACATCACGTTCTTCGAGTATCCCGGCGCGTCGAAAGGACGCGCCGGCGACGGGATGGTGCACACGGTTGCGTTTCGCGTCGGCTCCGAGGAGTCGCTCGAGTTCTGGCGCACGCGCGTCGGGGGCAAGCTCGACGCGCGGTCACTGCTCTTCGAGGATCCGGAGGGGCTGACGCTGCAGCTCGTCGTCGACGACTCGGGCGAGCCGCCGTTGACGGCCGATGCGCCCGACGTGCCGGAGGAGCATCGCATCCGCGGGTTCGCGGGCGTGCGCGCGTACGCCGCGGCGCCGGAGCGCAGCGACGCGTTGCTGCGTGCGCTCGGGTTCGAGGAGGGCTGGGTCGCGCGGGGCGGCCGTCGCAGCGGCTTCTACATCTACGACGCGCCTCCCGAGGCGCGCGGGCTGCAGGCGGGCGGGACCGTGCACCACGTCGCGTGGGCGTCGGAGCCGGACGAGCACGAGGCGTGGCGGGAGCGGGTGATCGAGGGCGGTGGGCAGCCGACCCCGGTGATCGACCGCTTCTACTTCAAGTCGATCTACTTCCGCGAGCCGAGCGGCGTGCTCTTCGAGATCGCGACGATCGGGCCGGGCTTCACAGCGGACGAGCCCTTCGAGACGCTCGGCGAGACGCTCTCGCTGCCGCCGAACTACGAGCAGTACCGCGAGCAGGTCGAGAAGATCCTCACGCCGCTGCCGAACCCGCGCGCGGCGCGCCGGGCGTGATCGTCCGCGAGCGGCCGGCGGCGGGCGACGCCGCAGGCGCGCTCGTCCTCCTGCACGGGCGCGGGGCCGACGAGCACGACCTCTTTCCGCTGCTCGACGTGCTCGACCCGTCGCACAGGCTGCACGGGTACTGCCCGCGCGCGCCGCTCCGGCTGCCGCCGGGCGGCGCACACTGGTACGTCGTGCCGCGCGTCGGCTATCCGGATCCGGGAACGTTTGCCGCGTCGTACGCCGAGGCTGCGACGTGGCTGGACTCGCTGCCGCACGAGCAGGTGGTGCTCGGCGGGTTCTCGCAGGGTTGCGTGATGGCGCTTGCGCTCGGGCTCGGCGCCGGGCGCCCCCGGCCGGCGGCGGTGTGCGGGTTCTCGGGGTTCATTCCCGTGGTCGAAGGCTGGTCGCTCGACGTGTCACGCCCGCTGCCGCCAGTCGCGCTCGGGCACGGCACGTACGACCAGGTGATCCCGGTCGAGTTCGGCGAGGCCGCCCGCGACGCACTGGTCGCCGCGGGCGGCGAGCTCCTCTACCGCGAATACCCGTTGCCGCACACCCTGGACGAGCAGTTCCTGCTCGACGTGCGCGACTGGCTCGCCGGAAAGGTGTAGACCGGCTTTAGAAGCTTAGGGATAGCCGCCGCCCCCTCCGGGATACGGAGAGGTCGTCGTCGTGCCGCTCGTGGTGGTGCCACTCGTCGTGCTGCCGCTCGTGGTGGTCGTCGTCGCGGCCTTCACGATCGCGAGGCCCTTCGCGTTCATCACATACCACTTCCCGCCGAAGAAGTCCTGGCCCTGACCCTTCGTCTGGCCGGCCCGCTTGTCGAGGAAGAACCGGTAGAGCGGATGCCCGCGATAGGTGACCTGGCGCTTGCCGTCCTTGCGCTGGGTCGTTCCAACGAGCGAGGCCTTGACGCCCGTGCCGACGGCCGGCTTCGCGACCTTCGTCAGCAGTGGCGGCCAGTCGGTCGCGCACGTTCCGTAACAGGTGCTTTTCGTCGTCTTGTCGCGGCGGAACAGATAGAGCGCACGCCCATTCGCGCTGACGAGCACCTTGCCGAGCGGCGTGGCCCGCAAGTTCACTGTCCCATTCGCGGTCGAGCGGTGCGCATAGGCGGCACCGACGCCGATCACGAAGACGAGCACGAACACCAGTAGCGTTCCTGGTTTACCGAAGCGCATTGGGATCTCCTCCTTTGCATCGAAGCGATCGCCCGCGTAGTGGTTGGTACGCGTGACCGAGCGCAGCGGATTTCGTGCCGCTCAAACCGGGGTCAGGAGCTCGTGATGTCTCGGAAGGACATGTCCTTCGTACGATCCGGCGCACGATTCGCACTTGCGAACAGCCACGCGTCGAAGTTCTGGCAGTTGCGTGGCGGAATCGTCTCGAACGACATGTCCGCGGAGGACAGAACCGGGGTCAGGAGCTCATCTCACAATGACCAGCCATGTCGCCTGGCCGCGCTGCGCGGCACGAGGCTGTGTCCTCAGTCGCCCCGATAGCTTCGGCTATCGGGGCTCCCTGCGTCCTTGCCTCGCACCGCGCA
>JAICTB010000285.1 GCA_025936595.1 Thermoleophilia bacterium
GACCAACACGACGATCTTCAAGGAGACCGAGGTCGGCGACGTGATCGAGATGATGCGCTACCTCACCGACGAGGTCGGCATCGACGGGATGATGATCGCGCCCGGCTACCAGTACTCCCAGATCGACCCGGCACTGACGATGACGCGGGACGAGCACGAGGAGAAGTTTCGGGCGATCCGGGCGGCGACGAAGGAGCACGGCTACCGCTGGATCGCGTCGCCGATCTACCAGGACTTCCTCACCGGCCGGCGCGAGCTGACGTGCGCGCCGTGGGGCTCGATCACGCGCAACCCGTACGGCTGGAAGGGCCCGTGCTACCTGCTGACCGACGGGATCTTCCCCACGTACGAGGCGCTGCTCGAGGGGATGGAGTGGGAGGCCTACGGCCCCGGCAACGACCCGCGCTGCGAGCATTGCGGCATCCACTGCGGGTTCGAGCCGTCGGCCGCGTACGAGGCCTCGAGCAGCCTGAAGGAGACCGTGCGGAGTCTCGCTTGGACGCTGACGGGCTGACGTTCGCTGTGGCGACGAGTGCGGAGGAGCGCGTGGCGAAGCGCCTCGGTCTGAGCACCGTGCGCGTCGGCGTGTGCGTCGCGAACGGCGTCCCCGAGGGGAACCTCGTCTCATTCGGGCTCGCCGGCTCGCTCGGCGGCCTGCAGGTCGGCGAGGTGCTCGACGCGACTCGCGTGGTCGACGAGACGGGCACGACCCTGTGGGAGGGGCCGGGCCTCGGGGTGCGCGGTGCCCGCCCCGGAGTCGTCCTCGGCGGCGACGTCCTCGTCCACGACGCGTCCGAGCGCGCCCGCCTCCGCGAGGCGAGCGGCGCCGACGCGGTGGACATGGAGAGCGGCGCCCTCGCACGGAGCGGCCGGCTCGCCGGCGTCGTCCGGGCGATCTCCGACAGCGCCGACAGCACGGTCGAGGGAGTGGACACGACGGTGCACCCCGACGGCCGTACGAACGTTGCCGGCCTGCTGCGCTGGCTCGCGACCCGCCGCGGCGATGCGTTCCGCTCGATGCGGGACGCGCTCCGGGCGCTGCAGGCCCTGGAACGGGCGGTGGCGGCATGAGGGGCCGCGTCCTCCTCGCCGCGCCGCGCTCGTTCTGTGCCGGCGTCGACCGCGCGATCGAAATAGTCGAGCGGCTGCTCGAGGAGCATGGCCCGCCGGTCTACGTTCGCCACGCGATCGTCCACAACGACCATGTCCTCCGCCGCCTGGAAAAGCTCGGCGCGGTCTTTGTCGAGTCCGAGGACGAGATCCCGCCCGGCGCGATCTGCGTGCTTTCGGCCCACGGCGTCGCCCCGGCGGTGAAGGAGAACGCGCAGAAGCGCGGGTTGCGGGTCGTGGACGCCACCTGCCCGCTCGTGAACAAGGTGCACGCAGAAGCGCGGCGCTATGCCGACAGCGGCCATCTCGTCGCGCTCGTCGGCCACAAGAACCACGTCGAGGTGATCGGGACGCTCGGGGAGCGGCCGGACTCCACCGTCGTGATCGAGTCGCCGGAGCAGGCCGGTGAGCTCGACACCGAGAAGCCCGTCGCGGTCGTGACCCAGACGACGCTGTCCCTCGACGACGTCGCGCCGATCGTGGACGCGCTCGAGGATCACCTCGGCACGCTGCGGCGGCCCCACGCCGACGACATCTGCTACGCGACGCAGAACCGCCAGGACGCGGTGAAGGCGATGGTCGCGCAGGGCGCGACGCTCGTGCTCGTCATCGGCTCCGAGACGAGCTCGAACGCCCAGCGGCTCGTCGAGGTCGCGCAGGCAGCCGGCGCGCAGGCGACGCTCGTCGACGGCGAGAGCCCGCTCGACGAGAAGCTGTTGCACGGGCACGAGACGATCGGCCTCACCGCCGGCGCCTC
>JAICTB010000181.1 GCA_025936595.1 Thermoleophilia bacterium
CGGCTGCGTGACGCCGAGCCGCTCCGCCGCCTGCGAGAACGACTTCCGCTCGACCACCTCGCAAAATGCACGAAGCTGGCGCGTGTCCATAACGGAATCTTATAGGACGGGGATTCAGGCCACGTCCAGTGTTGGCGGTTCAGGCCATGTCCGGTGTCAGCCACACGCACGAACTGTCCACAGCGGTGGCTGCCACCGCGACAAAACCCGCACAAATCAGGAACGAAACTGCTACGACGCGATGTTTTCCCTGCATACGAGCATCTTTTGACCCCTGCCTCGCCGAGACCAGTCTGGCGGCAGCCGCCGTTACGGACTGTCCACAGCCGGTGTTTCTAGCCCTGGCGGAATTCGAGGCGATTGCCGAAGGGGTCCTCGACGTGGAAGCGCCTCGTGCCGGGGATCGAGTCGTCATAGGTGAGGGCGAAGCCCGCTCCGCGCAGGCGCCCCGCGAGCTCGTCGAGATCGGAGACGGTGAAGCCCGGGTGCGCCTTGCGGGCCGGGACGAACACGTTGTCGACCCCGACGTGAAGCTCCTGGCGACCGGCGCGGAGCCAGCAGCCGCCGCGGGCTGCGAGCTCCGCCGGCTTCGGCAGCTCCTCGAGCCCGAGCAGGCCGCCGTAGAACGCCCGCGCCTGCTCCTCGCAGCCGGCGGGCGCCGCGACCTGGACGTGGTCGATGCCGGTGATCGTCATGTGCCACGGTCTACCATCGGCGGCGTGGCATCTGCGCCGGCGCCGGTCGAGGACACGCTCGTCAGCGGCTACCGGCGGCTGGCCTCGCAGGCGGAGCATCGCCGGATCGACCTCGAGCTGCGCGCGCTCGACATCTTCTTCGTGCTGCTCTTCGGGCTCGTGCTCGCGCCGGTCGCGCTCGTGATCGCGGCGATCGTACGCGTCACGAGCGGCAAGCCAGTCCTCTACCGCGGGGAGCGCGTTGGACGGCGCGGCCGATTCTTCCGGATGCTCAAGTTCCGGACCCTCAGGCCGGGTGCCGAGGAGCGGATCGGGCAATACCTCGGCGAGGAACTCGTGCGTCGCACGGACGCGGAGCTGACGCGCGTCGGCCGCTGGCTGAAGGCGTCGCAGCTCGACGAGATCCCGCAACTCTGGAACGTGCTGAGCGGCGACATGTCGTTCGTGGGGCCGCGCCCGATCCGGCCGCGCTTCTTCGCGGAGCTCGCGCACGACCTGCCGGCGTACTGGCAGCGGCTCGTCGTGCCGCCGGGGCTGACGGGGTTCGCGCAGGTTCGGCGCGGCTACGAGACCTCCATGGCGGAGAAGCTCTCGCACGACCTCGAATGGGTCGCCGACCGCTCGGTGCGCCTCTACCTGAGGACGCTTGCCGTGACCGCGGTCCGCGTGCTCGGCCAGTCGCTCGGACGCCGCCCCTAGACTCCTTCGCATGTGCGGGATCTGTGGAATCGCCTCCAAGCGGGGCGCGATCGACCCCGAACGGCTCCGTGGCATGTCCCGGACGCTCCACCACCGCGGGCCGGATTCCGAAGGCACGCACGTCGACGGCCCGGTCGGCATCGCCGCGCGACGGCTCGCGATCATCGACCTGACGGGCGGCGACCAGCCGATCGCGAACGAGGACGGCTCCGTGGTCGTCGTGCAGAACGGCGAGATCTACAACTACCGCGAGCTGATGCGCGAGCTCGAGCGCGCGGGCCACCGCTTCCACACGCGCTGCGACACCGAAGTGCTCGTGCACGGCTACGAGCAGTGGGGGGCGAAGCTCTGGGAGCGGCTGCGCGGCATGTTCGCCGTCGCGCTGTGGGACGCGCGCGAGCGGCGACTCGTGCTCGCGCGCGACCGCTTCGGGATCAAGCCGCTCTACTACCGTGATGTCGACGGCGAGCTCGCGTTCGCGTCCGAGCTCGACGCGCTGCCGAAGGGCGAGATCGACCTCGACGCGCTCGAAGGATTCCTCGCGTTCAACGTCGTGCCCGGCCCGCACTCGATCTTCGCGGAGATCCGAAAGCTCCTGCCGGGACACATGCTCGAGTGGCGCGACGGGTGTGTCTCGATCGAGCGTTACGCCCGGACAGGCCCACTCGAGCCGCGCCACGACGAGGACGAGGCCGAGCTGCTCGAGGAGTGCCGGGCGCGGCTGCGCGACTCGGTACGGGCGCATCTGATCGCCGATGTTCCCGTCGGCGTCCTGCTCTCGGGCGGCGTCGACTCCGGGGCGCTCACCGCGTTCGCCGCCGAGGAGTCGTCGGAGCCGGTGCGCACCTTCTCGATCGGCTTCGAGGAGGCGTCGTTCGACGAGCTGACGGGCGCGCGCGCCGTCGCCCAGCGCTACGGGACGATCCATCGCGAGCTCGTTCTGCGACCGGACGCGGCACTGCTCTTGCCGGTGCTCGCAGACGCGTTCGACGAACCGTTCGCCGACTCGTCGGCGCTGCCGACCTACCTCGTCTCGAAGCTCGCGGCGGAGGACGTGAAGGTCGCACTGTCCGGCGAAGGCGGCGACGAGCTCTTCGGTGGCTACTACACCTACGTCGCCGACCTGCTCGCGCAGCGCTTCGGCCCGCTCGCGGCCGCGGCGCGTCCGCTCGCCGACCGGCTGCCGAGCTCAACGAAGAAGGTGAGCCTCGATTACCGGCTGAAGCGGTTCACGCGCGCGGCTGCGCTTCCGCCGCTCGAGCGACACCACGTCTACAAGGAGATCTTCTCGGCCGACGCGCGCGCGGAGCTGACGGGCGGGCGCAGCGCATTCGATCCGCTCGCCGGGTATCGGGAGCGATTCGGCGCGACGGAAGGGCACGAGCTCTTGACACGGCTGCAGGACGTCGACTTCGGGCTCTACCTCGTCGACGACCTGTTGACCAAGACCGACCGCGCCTCGATGGCATGGTCGCTCGAGGCGCGCGTGCCGTTCATGGACACGGTCGTCTCGAACTTCGCATTCTCGCTGCCGGTGAAGCACAAGGTCCGCGGGTTCTCGAAGAAGCGGCTGCTGCGCAGGGCTGTCGAGCCGCTCCTGCCGCGCGAGGTCGTGCACGGGAAGAAGCGCGGGTTCTCGATTCCCGCCGCAGCGTGGCTGCGCGGCGAGCTCGAGCCATTCGCCCGCGAGACGCTCTCCTCCGTGGGCCGGCAGGGGATTCTCGACCAGCGCGCCGCGCTGCGCGTGCTCGACGACCACGTCGCCGGCCGCGAAGACCTCTCACGTCAGCTCTGGGGGCTGCTCTCGTTCACGCTCTGGTACGAGCGGCACGTCGAAGGCGTCACGCGCGACGTCTCGCTCGAGTCCGTGGTTGCGTAGTGCGCATCTGGTGCGACTTCACGGCGTCGGCGCATCCGCTCGTGTTCCGGCCGCTCGTGCGGCTGCTCCGGGAGCAGGGGCACGAGGTCGAGATCACCGCCCGCGACTACGCGCAGACGCTTCAGCTGATCGAGGCACACGGCATGACGGCAACGGTAATCGGCCACCACGGCGGGCGATCCGCACTCGGGAAGGCGACGCAGATGCGCGCGCGCCTGAAGGCGCTGCGCAAGTGGGCGAAGCCGCGCGAGTTCGACCTCGCTCTCGCGCACGGCTCCCACGAGCTGACGATGACCGCGCGCAGGCTCGGCATTCCGAGCTCCACGACGTTCGACTACGAGTGGGCGTGGCTGCAGCACCAGCTCGGCTGCCGCGCGGCGACGCGCGTCGTCGTTCCCGCCTCGATCCCCGAGGAGCGGCTGGCGAAGTACACCGCTCGGCCGCCGAAGCTGCAGCAGTACCCGGGGCTCAAGGAGGAGTACTACCTCTCCGATTTCGAGCCGGACAAGGCGGTGCTGCGCGACTGGTCGATCGACCCCGAGCGCGTGCTCGTCGTGCTGCGGCCGCCGCCCGACGTGTCCCTCTATCACCGGCACTCGAATCCGCTCTTCCCGATGACGCTCGACCATCTCGGCCGTTCCGAGGACGTGCATGCGTTCGTCATCCCGCGCACCGAGGAGCAGCGCGATTTCGTCAAGACGCTCGACCTGCCGTCGGTGATCGTCCCCGAGCGCGCGGTCGACGCGCAGAGCCTGATCGCGTTCGCGGATCTCGTCGTGTCGGCCGGCGGGACGATGAACCGTGAGGCGGCCGCGCTCGGGGTGCCTGTCTACACGACCTACGGCGGCCGCCTCGGCGGCGTCGACGAGCAGCTGATCCGGGAGGGCCGCCTTCGTCCGCTCACCGATCCGCGCGCGCTCGACCTGCACAAGCGTGACGGGATCGCCGCGCCGCGCGAGCGCCGCGACCCGCAGCTGATACTCGACCTCCTTCTCTCGGCCCTCGGCTGAGGTCACGAAGCCCGGCGCGCGGGCGTTCAGCGCACGTCGAGCGTCGCCAGAAGGTCGTCGCCGTAGCGCTCGAGCTTTGCCGGGCCGATTCCGGCGATCTGCGCCAGCTCGCCCAGCGAGCTGGGACGTGCATCCGCGATCGCGTGCAGGACGCTGTCGTGGAACACGACGTACGGCGGCACGTTGTCCGCCTTCGAGCGCTCGAGCCGCCAGTCGCGCAGACGCTGCGCGTCCGGGGTCCAGTCCGGCTTCTCCTTCGGCGCCGTCTGCGTCACGCCCAGCTCGCCGAGAAACCGCGAGCGCTTCCCGCTCCACGTCAGCCAGAGCACCCGCTTCGCGCGCGTCATGCCGACGTAGAGCAGGCGCCGCTCCTCTGCGAGCTCGTCGTCCGTGCGCGCCTGCTTCGACGGCAGCTCCTTCTCCTGCAGCCGCGGGATGAAGACCGCCTCGAACTCGAGGCCCTTCGCGCGATGCAGCGTGAGCAGATTGACGCCGCGCGCCGCGTCGCCGCCTGCGTCGAACCGGCGGCGCAGATCCTCGACGAACGACGCAGCGTCGCCGTCGAAAACCGACGCGAGCTGCACGAGCCGCGCAAGGTCCTGCTGGCGCACCTGCTCCCGCTCGCC
>JAICTB010000015.1 GCA_025936595.1 Thermoleophilia bacterium
CACGATCAGCACGGTGGTGACACCGAGGAGCCGCATCCCGAACCTTTTCATGTTCGACCCTCCCTGTTTCTGGCTGCCGCGGGAAGCGCGGTCTACTCGAAACATAGGAATCCGTCGGTCGAGCGTCTATTCGCGGATCCGCGAATCTTTCGCGGGAAGCGGGGCGGGGCGGCCGGCCGGGAGCGTCGGGTGGTCGGTGGGATAGACGCCGACAGCGAATCCGTACATCGTGTTGCCCGCTCGTGGGAGCCGGTCGAACTCGCCTACCAGCTCCGCCATCCGCTCCCAGAACTCCGACGCCTGGGCCTCCGAGATGCGGGCGTGCCGGATGAAGCCCCAGAGCTTGCCGTCGCGGAAGGCCGCCGCCGACTCGCGCGCTGCGACCTCGAAATCGTTGAAGTCCCGCGGTAGCTCATCCCCGTCCGCGCTCCGCTCGACGCCGACGTAGAACATCCGCGCAGTGCGGCCGTAAAAGCGTTCCTCGATCGCCCGCACGCGCCGCGTGCGCACGATCTGCAGCAGCCCGGCCTGCGCGAGCACTTTGACATGGTGGGCGACGGTGCTCTTCGGCCGCCCGAGCGCGACCGCGAGCTCGTTCACCGTCGCCGCCCGTTCATGCAGCAGACCCAGGATCGTCGTGCGCAGGGGATGGCTGAGCGCCTTCACCTGGGCGGGCTCCGTGAGCGCGATCCGGTCGGCCAGCTCGTAATCGGGAGGGTTCCGGTCGCCGCTCACGACGCAAATAGACTAACATCATCGAACAATCCACTTTATTGGATCAATGGGAGGAGAAATGTGATGAGCGAGGTTCTGCTGTACCACCATGTCCAGGGGCTGACGGACGGCGTGCGGGCCTTCGCCCACGAGTTGCGGCAGGCGGGCCATACCGTGCACACGCCCGACCTCTTCGACGGACGGTCGTTCGAGACGCTCGAGGACGGCATGGCGTTCGCACGCGAGAAAGGGTTCGACGCGCTGCGCGAACGCGGCGTCGCTGCCGCCGAAGGAATCGGTCCCGAGGTCGTGTACGCCGGATTCTCGTTCGGCGTGATGATCGCTCAACAGCTCGCGCAGACCCGTCCCGGCGCGCGCGGCGCGCTGCTCATGTACTCCTGCCTTCCGGTCTCGGAGTTCGGCGAGGCGTGGCCCGAAGACGTCCCCGCGCAGGTCCACGGCAAGGCCGGCGACGAGTTCTTCCTCGAGGACATCGACGCGGCCCGCGCCCTCACCGACTCGACCGACCAGGCAGAGCTCTTCCTCTATCCAGGCACGGAGCATCTGTTCGCCGACTCGTCGCTCCCCGCGTACGATCCCGAGGCCGCGGCATTGCTCACAGAGCGCGTGCTCGCGTTCCTCGACAACGCCCATGCCTGAAGTGACGACGTACACGATCAAGGCTCTGGACGAGAGCACGTGGGACGCGTTCGCAGCGCTGGTCGACCGGAACAACGGCGTCTTCGGCGGGTGCTGGTGTCTGGGCTTCCACCCAGAAGGAGGCGACAACGAGCTGACGCCGGCGATGAGACGGCGACGCAAGCTCGAGCGCGTCAGGGAGGGGAAGGCCCACGCGGCGCTCGTCTTCGACAACGACGACTGCGTCGGCTGGTGCCAATTCGGCACGCCCGACGAGGTGCCTCGGATCAAGAGCCGCGCCGTCTACGAGAAGGGTCAGTCGACGCCGCCGGACTGGCGGATCGCGTGCAACTTCGTCGGCAAAGGCCATCGGCGCCGCGGCGTGGCAACCGCGGCCCTGGCCGGTGCCCTCGACCTGATCGCGGGCCTCGGCGGCGGGACCGTCGAGGGATACCCGGAGGGCGCCGACTCCGTGCCGGCCGGCTTCCTCTTCAACGGTGCGCTCTCGACCTACGAGCGGCTCGGCTTCACGCGGGACCGCAAGATCGGCAAGCACCGCTGGGTCGTGGTGAAGGTGGTCGCACCCGCCGGCTAGTCATTTCGTGCCCTCCTCCGAATGCCAAGCGCGCATGCGCTTGCGACGAGCAGGAGGCCGAGGAGCACGAGACCGGGCGCGTCGTCGCCCTCGCCGAGCACGACGGCGGCGGTGCCCAGGACGGCGATGCCGATCGCGCCGAGAAGACTGCCGGTCTTGCGCAAGGCGAGCTCGATCGTGATGCCGATGACAGAAAGGAGGAGCCCGGCCAGCACGAAGTCCACGAAGGTCCACTGGACCTGATCGGTGAACAGCATCGCCACCGCCGGCAGCGACAGGATCAACGCGATGCAGCCGCTCACGCGGGCTGTCGATCGCGAGAAATCTGTCTTCATGTTCGTCGTCTCCTTTGTTGGCGGCCGCACAGGCCCGGCTGACTTGGGCATTCTCTCCGGGAACGGGCTCGAGGTGAACCCGGAATGAGAGGAGGCAGCGGTGAGCGGTCGGTTGACGCAACGCCGTGTGGGTGTGCTTGGAACGGGTGAGGTAGGGCGTCGGCTGGCCTCCGGGTTCGCCGGTCGAGGCCATAGCGTGATGATCGGCGCGCGCGACCCGGAGAAGACCGAGCTGCGCGAATGGCTGTCCGGCGAGGGAGCCGGGATCGAGGCGGGAACGTTCGCGCAGACGGCCGCGCACGGCGAGCTGCTCGCCCTGGCGGTGCTCGGAACCGCCGCCGAGCAAGCGATCGGCGACGCCGGCACCGACAACTTCAGCGGCAAGGTGGTGATCGATGCCACCAACCCGCTCGACTTCTCGGGCGGGTTCCCGCCGAAGCTCGCGATCAGCGGCGAGGACTCGCTCGGCGAGCGCGTCCAACGCGCGCTGCCGGACGCGAAGGTGGTGAAGGCGTTCAACACGATCGGCAACCCCTACTTCGTCGACCCGAGCTTCCGCGACGGGAAGCCGACGATGCTGATCGCGGGCGACGACGAAGACGCCAAGCGCACCGTCGGCGACGTGCTGGCGGACTTCGGCTGGCCCGACCCCTTCGACATCGGCGGCATCGAGGGTGCGCGCGAGCTCGAAGCGATCTGCATCGCGTGGGTCAAGATCGGCGGCGCGCGCGGCGCCTGGGACCACGGCTTCAAGCTGCTCGTCGGTTAGCCACCGGTGTCCGCAAACCGGAGCACCACCTTCCCCTCTCCCTGACCCGCGTCGAGTGCGCGGTGCGTCGAGACGATCGCATCCAGTTCGACGACAGCATCGACAACCGGCCGCAGCCCCCTGCGCTCTACGGCCGCGCGCAGCGTGTCGAGCGTCTCAGTCTCGGGCCGGACGAGAACGCCGTGGAGTCGGAGGTTGCGGTCGATCGCCTCTTCGAAATCGCCGGACAGCTCGACGATCGAGCCCGCCGAGCCACCCTCCCGCACCCCGATGAGGCTCGCGGCGAGCGCTCCATGGCCGGCGCAATCGGCAACGCCGTCCAGCGGGCCGCCGACGTGATGCACCGCAGCGTCCACGACATCGCCCTGCTCACGATCGATCACAATCTCGATGCCAAGATTGCGCAGCAGCGGGTGTCGCGCCTTGCTCGACGACGCCGCGACACGGATGCCTCGCATCCGTGCGAGCTGCACAAACAGGCGACCCACACCGCCACTCGCGCCGTGCACGAGCACGGCGTCGCCCGCCTGCAACGCGAGACGATCGAGCAACTGGAGTGCGGTCGAGCCGGCAAGAGGAATCGCGGCCGCCTCGACCACGCCGAGCAACGCGGGGCGCACGCCGACCCAGCCCGCCTCGAGCTCGACGTACTCGGCGTAGGCGCCCCAGCGGATGCCGCGCACCGGACACATGCCCCAGACCGCGTCCCCCCGCGCGAACTGCGTCACGCCCGGCCCGACCTCCTCGATCCAGCCCGCGACCTCATAGCCGACAACGTACGGCGGTTCGATCCCCGCCCAGCTCGGGTCGGCTCGATTGGTCGCATCGACCGGATTCACCCCGACCGCCCCGACCCGCACGACGACGCGCCCGGCTCCCGCGGTCGGCCGCGGGAGCTCCGCCGGCTCGAGATTCTCCGCGGGGCCCGGCTCACGGACGACAACCGCACGCACCGTGCCGCCGAGGCTACATCCGCACTGCGACAGTCCGAGTCGTGAGCGGCGTTTTCGGATTTAACGGCGCGGGCACCTCTTTGCCCGCGCGGCCGAAGATCCCGTAACTCAGGAGGCAAGAGGATGAGAATGGGCTACTCCCGCGCTCTCGTTTTCGCGGCGGCCGTGTTCGCGGTCGCCGCGGCCGTGACGACAGGCGCGAGTGGAAAGCCGTCCCCCGCGCCGAGCTACAAGCTCGCAGACGTCGGCGCGTTCGGCGGGGAGCCGACAATCGCTGCGAACAGCAAAGGTGAGCTGTACGACACCACGCCGAATGGAGGCACGCTCCTCTACAAGTCGACGAACCACGGCACGACCTGGACGCAGGCGACCACCGCTGATCCCTCGAGTGGCGACGACTGCGTCTTCACCGACGAGTCGAACGCGGTGTACGAGTGCAACCTCGCCGGCAGCCAGTCGACCGGGCCGTTGCAGGCCGACGTCTGGAAGTCAATCGACGACGGAAACACGTGGATGTACGGCGACAACGCAGCCGACATCGTTCTCGGTTCGAACGTCTGCGGCACGAGCTGCTCGCCGTTCGGCGTCGACCGGCAGTGGGGAGCCGCCTACATCCCTCCGGGAGGGACGACCAACAGTGCGACGGTCGTGCTCGCCTATCACGACTTCTTCGGCCCGAGCCAGATCTGGGTGAACATCTCGCACAACGGCGGCAGCACCTTCGGAGATCCGATCAACGTCATGGCCAACCTCACCGCGGCCGGAGCCGACCAGGGAGTCGTCGCACTCGCCGACTCTGCGTGCAACACCGTCCCGACAGCGGCAGCGATCGCGCGGTCGGGGCCGCATCCAGGACGCATCTACGTCGCGTGGATCGCCTCCGATCCGGAGAGCCTCGCCACCGGCTGCAACGTCACGATGGCGCAGGCCTTCCACAACCTGTTCGTCGCCTGGTCCGACGACAGCGGGAAAACCTGGACGCCGCAACTCGCGTACGACGCCGGTGTCGGCCACGACACCTCCACGCCGTTCGCGTCCTTCACGCTCGACAACCAGGGCAATCCCTATTACGCGTTCACGACATCCGCGCCGAACGGCGACCCGGCGACCTGCGGCGCCGAGTCGACCGCCGGCACCGTCCAGTCCGACCCGAGCTGCGCATACCACATGTGGGTGGTCTGGTCGAACGACGGCGGCAGCACCTGGGACGGCGGCGGCGGGACGATCGCGGGCAGCGCGGCGGCTGCATACGAGGTCGACGCCTCGAGTGCACCCCAGACCGACGTCTTTCCCGCGATCGCGGCCGGCGACCCCGGCAAGGTCGACGTCGCGTGGCTCCAGACGAACGAGATCGAACCGACCGATCCGCTCGGCAAGTTCGACCCGGGCGGCTGCGCAGGCCCGGGCAACGGCAACCCGAGCGTCTATCCGCCGACCTGCAGCTGGAACCTCTACGGCGGCCAGTCGCTCGATCTGACCGCGCCTCCGGGGCAGGCCGTGTGGACGACCGGCGCGATCACGACGACGCCGATGCACGTCGGGGACATCTGCAACCTCGGCATCTTCTGCGTCGACCCGAACTCGAACCGCAACCTGCTCGACTTCATCAGCGAGACCGTCGACCCGACGACGGGCTTCGCGCACATCGCCTACGCGGACGACAACCAGGTGAACAAGCTCCGCGTCGCAAACCAGGTCTCCGGCCCGAAGATCCTCGGGCACTGACCCTCGCCACGCCCCGCCGCCCGCCCGCGGCGGCGGGGCGCCTCGGTTCGCAACGAGCCTCTAGTCTCGTTCACGTGAAGGTCACGGCTGAGGCGGCGCGGCGCTTTCTCGTCGCGCGACACTTCCTTGTGCCTGCGCGGGCTCTCGCGGGAGGGCCCGACGCAGTGCTCGAGGTCTTCCGGAGGCTCGGGTCGATCCAGTTCGACCCGATCGCGGTCGCCGGCCGCAACCACGACCTGGTGCTGCACGCCCGCGTCGCCGGCTACGAGCCTGCGTGGTGCGACCTGCTCTACGAACGCCGTGAGATCTTCGAGACAACGAACAAGGCGCTGTCGTTCGTTCTCACGAGCGAGATTCCGTGGTTCCGTCTCGGCTGGGGCCGCAAGGGCCCCCTGTTCCATGCCAACGCTCTTGCCGAGAACGCCGCGGTGGCCGAGCGCGCGCTCGAGCGCATCCGGGCGGAAGGGCCCCTGTCCTCGAGCGACTTCGAGCGAGAGAGCGGGCCGACGAAGGACTGGTTCGGGATGCCGGAGAACGCGGTGCGGGCCGTGCTCGAGGCGTACACCGTCACGGGCGCGATCGGCCTCGCGCGGCGCGACGGCAACCGCCGCTACTACGACCTGCTCGAACGGCTGCTTCCGGCCGAGGTGCTCGCGCACGAGGTGCCTGAGCGAGAACAGCTCCTGCACAAGCTGCTGTCCCGGTACCGCGCCCATGGCCTGCTCGGAGCCGGCGGCGCGGGCGGCACCTTCGCCCGCATCGCCGAGCCACAGCGGCGCAACGAACTGCGCAAGGAGCTGGTCGAGCAGGGGGCGCTCGTGCCGGTGGAGGTCGAGGGCCTGCGTGGCAAGCGTCTCGTCCTCGCCGAGGAGGTCGCGCTGCTCGAAGCGCCGCCGGAGCCGATGCCGTCCGTCGCGTTCATCGCCCCGTTCGACTCGCTTCTGTGGGACACCGCCCTCCTCGCCAGCCTCTTTGACTTCGACTTCGTGTGGGAGGGCTTCTTCCCGCCGGCCAAACGGCGCTGGGGCTGGTACGTGCTGCCGATCCTCTTCCGCGACCGGCTCGTCGGCCGGATCGAGCCGCAGGTCGAGCGCGACGCAGGGCGCGTCCGGGTGCTGAACCTCTGGTGGGAGGACGGCTTCGCGCCGCGGCGCGCCGAGGGGTTCGTCGACGCGATGCGAGAGGCGCTACGGGCGTACGTCCGCTTCGCGGACGCCGGCTCCGTCGAGTGGGCATCGCACCTGGGAGCGGAGAAGCGGCTCTTCCGGAGCGAGAACCGCGACACCTGACCATCATGGGGGCGTGGAGCACGGGAGCGAACAGGACGCTGCGCACGAACAGCGGCCAGCGCTCTGGCGCAGCGCGGTCCAGGCGACACTCCACTGCCTGACCGGGTGTGCAATCGGCGAGGTGCTCGGAATGGTCATCGCGACCGCGTTCGGCTGGGGCAACGCGAGCTCGATTGCCGTCTCGGTCGCGCTCGCATTCTTGTTCGGCTACTCGCTGACGATCCGCCCGGTGCTTCACGCCGGCCTCGGCGTCCGCCGCGCCGCGGGCGTCGCCTTCGCTTCGGACACCGTCTCCATCACGACGATGGAGATCATCGACAACGCCTTCATCCTGATCGTCCCGGGCGCGATCGCCGCGGGCCTCGGCGACGCCCTCTTCTGGTGGAGCCTCGCACTCAGCCTCGTGATCGCGTTCGTCCTCACGGTCCCGGTCAACCGGTGGCTGATTGCGCGCGGCCGCGGCCACGCCGTCATGCACGAGCTGCACGGCCACTAGCTCTAAAGGCGAGTCCTCCCGGCTCAGCGCACGGGCCCCTGCAGGGCGAGCGCGGCCGCCTCTTCCGGCATGAGCCTGCGTCCCTCCTGCCACGCCTCCGAGAGCGCACCCGGCTCGAGCGAGTCGAGGGAGGCGAGCCCTCGTTCGTGCAGCACGAGCTCCGCCCCCTCGAGCGTGCTCCCGAGCGTCTCGCGGAGGGCTTCCGCCGCGCCGAAGAGACGCGCCGCGAGCGCCGGGTCGGGCTCCGACACCGCCACCGCACAAAGCTCCAGCGCCCAGGCGAGGTTGTCGCGGTCGCCCATCGAACGCGCGATTTCGAGGCTCTCCCGAAGCGGTGGGAGCGCCTCGTCGCCGCGGCCGTCGTGGAGCGCGATCGCGCCGAGCGCAGCGCGTGCGCGGGCTGCGCCGTACTTGTGGTCGGAGGCGTCGAAGACGTCTCGCGCCGCCTCGAACCACGCGCGGGCGCGCCGGTAGTCGCCGCGGTCGAGCTCCAGGTACCCGGCGTTGAAGCGCGCCATGGCGACTTCGCGCGCGCTGCCAGACGCGGACGCGAGCTCCTCCGCTTGCCGGAAGCGCTCGAGCGCCTCGTCAGGTCGCCCCTCGGCGAGCAGCGCGCGCCCGAGCGTGAGGACCGCGCTCGCATAGACCAGCCCCTCCGCTTCGTACTCGACGCGCAGGCTTTCCTCGGCGAGCCGCCGCGTCTCCGGCCAGTCGGCCTGCAGCGAGGCGATCACGGACGCAGCGGCCAGCCCCTCCGCGCGGTCGCGATCGACGCGCTGGTGACGGCCGAGCGCGTCTGCATACCAGCGCCGCGCCTCGTGCAGGTATCCACGCCCGAACCACAGGTCGCGCAGGGAGTTCGCGAGGGTGAGCGCGCCGGCGGCGTCATGCTCGAGCAGCCAGGCGAACGCGACCCTGAAGTTCGGCAACTCGTCCTCGCCGCACCGGAACGCGTCGAGGTCGCTGCTCTCGAACCCGGGCGCGAGCGCGGCGGCGAGCCCCGAGAAGAAGCGCGCATGGCGCGCGCTCAGTGCCTCCACGTCACCGGATTCGTCCAACCTCTCCGTCGCGAGCTCACGGATCGTCTCCAGCATGAACAGGCGGGACTCGTCCAGCGCGCGCACGAGGCTCTTGTCGACGAGCGACTGCAGCACGTCGAGATCGGCGTCGCAGACCGCCTCTGCCGCCTCGAGCGTCCAGCCTCCGCGGAAGACCGCCAGCCGCGCGAACAGGCGCTTCTCCTCCGCGTCGAGCAGCTCGTGGCTCCACTCGATCGTCGCCCGCAGCGTCTGCTGCCGCGGGTCGACGCCCCGGCCTGCTTTCAGCAGGTCGAGCCGCCCCGATAACCGGTCGAGGAGCTGCTCGGGCGTGAGGACGCGCACGCGGGCAGCGGCGAGCTCGAGCGCGAGCGGCAGCTGCTCGAGCCTCGCGCACAGCTCGGCCACCGCTGCGCCCGGCTCGAATGCAGGCCGAACCGCGCGGGCGCGCGCGACGAAGAGCCCGACGCCGTCCTCAGGGCTCAGCTCGGGCACCGGATATGCCTGCTCTGCGGGCAGGCGCAGCAGCTCGCGGCTCGTCAGGACCACGCGCAGGTTCGGGCACGCGGCAAGCAGGCCTGCGAGGTCGCCCGCCGCGCCCGTGAGATGCTCGAAGTTGTCGAGCACGACGAGGACGTGCTGATCCGAGATGTGTTCGACGAGCTCGCCTCGCGCGCCGACAGCCTGGGCGAGCTCCGGTAGCACGAGCCGTGGGTCGGTGAGCGTCGCGAGCGGCACCCAGAAGACGCCGCCGGCAAACCGGTCTGCCGCCGCGCCGGCAGCCTGCAGCGCGAGCCGCGTCTTGCCGACGCCTCCCGGCCCCGTCAGCGTGACGAGCGGCGGCCCATCCCCTGCGAGGAGCGCCGTCACCTCGGCAAGCTCCCTTCCGCGGCCGAGGAACTGCGTCGCCGGTACCGGCAGGTTCGTCCGGTACAGGCTGCGAAGAGGCGGGAAGGACGCGTCGCCGACCTGGTAGAGCCGCTCGGCCGCCGACAGGTCCTTCAGCCGGTGCTCGCCCAGATCGAGCAGCCCCTCATCGCCGACGAGGGCGCGCGCCGCCGCCGAGAGCAGGATCTGCCCGCCGTGTCCGCAGGCCGCGATGCGCGCAGCCCGGTGGACGTCGACGCCGACGTAGCCTTCGTCGGTGAGGAGCGGCGTGCCGCTGTGGATGCCCATGCGCACACGGATCGGCCCGCCCTCGAGCGCCGCCGCGGCGGCCGTGGCAGCAGCCAGAGCGCCGGGCGCCGTCGGGAACGCGACGAAGAAGGCGTCGCCCTGCGTGTCGACCTCGACGCCGCCGTGCACCGCGAAGGCTCCGCGCACGACCTGCCGGTGCTCGGCGAGCGCCGCCGCGTAGCCTGCCGCCCCGAGAGTGTCGAGGAGACGGGTCGATCCTTCGACGTCGGTGAAGAGGAACGTGACCGTGCCGCTCGGGAGTTCGCGCATCGGCCACTGCAGGATGACGTAGCGGCCGCGCCGCGCCAAGCCGGCGGGGCCGCAGGCGAGAAGAATGCCTGTGGCCCCGCCGCGTTCGCCTTACGGGTTCTCGGGATTCGTGCCGCGCGCGCAGGCTCCATGACCGGCGTCGCCCGGGCTCCCCTGGTTGTGCGGGGTCTGGACGATGATTTCGATCTGGCCCTGGTCGGGGTTCATGTCGTTCAGCCCGTTGTAGGAGCAGATCGACTGGGAGTGCGCGGGTGCGCCGGTGCGGACACCCGATCCGGAGAACGCGTCCCCGGGCGTACCGGGAGGCCCGGTCACCTCGCCCGCGAGCGCGGCGCCGGCGCCTGCCCCCGCGACGACGAGCGTGCAGAGCGCGGTCATAAGCTTCCTGGTCATCCTGTCGTTCCTCCTTCGTCTCTCGATGCGCAAGTGGCTTCGACGATAGGAACGGCGTCTCTGCGGGACATCGGTAGGGCTGCCCATCTTGGGCTCTCGAGCTACCGATGTTGCGCCGCCACCGCCCGCGCGAGCGCGTCGCGCGAGTTGATGCCGAGCTTGCGATAGACGCTTCGGAGGTGGTATTCGATCGTCTTCGGGCTGAGAAAGAGCGCCGCGGCCGCCTCGCGCGTCGTCTTGCCCCCCGCGAGCAGGATTGCGATCTGCAGCTCCTGCGGCGTGAGCTGCCCGAGCGTCGACGGGTCGCGCCGCCTCGCGGTCTCGCCGGTCGCGGCGAGCTCGGCGCCGGCGGCTTCGCCCCACGGTGACGGCCCGAGCCCGTCGAACGCGGCGACCGCTGCCCGGAGCTGCTCCCGCGCGCGGACCCGCCGGCGCTCGCGTCGCAGCCTCGCGCCGTACGCGAGTTGCGTGCGCGCCGTCTCGAAGACGTCGGGCGTGTGCGCGTGCAAGCGCAGCGCCTCCTCGAAGTGCTCCTCGAAGTCCGGCTCGACCATCCCCAGGCAGCGCTCCGCGCGCGCGAGCGCCCACGGCTGTCCCTTTGCTCGCGCCCGTCCGGCGTGACGCGCGGCGGCTGTCCCGGCGTCCGCGTCCCGGCCGAGCCGGAGGTACGCGTCGACGAGCTCGGGCTCCGCGGACATGTCGACGTCGTCGAGCTGGAGCTCGCGTGCGCGGAGCTCGTGCGCCTCCAGGTGCGGGACCGCGGCCTCCGGCCGGCCGAGCGAGAGGTCGAGCTCGCCGAGCGCGGAATACGTCCACAGCTCGTAGAAGCCGATCCCGAGCTCGACGCAGAGGACGCGGCTTTCGGTCGCGTGCGAACGGCACTCCTCCTCCCGCCCCTGCCGCGCCTCGAGCCACGCGAGCCCTGCGAGGGCGGCGGCGAGCTCCGTCCGCTGCCCCGTCTCGCACGCGAGCCTGAGCGTCTCGTGGAAGTCGACTTCCGCGTCCGCCCAGCGGTCCGTCATCGCCTCGTCGCGTGCGAGCCGGTTCAGGAGGCGCGGCAGCACGCCGATCGCCGTGTGCTCGCGCGCGGTCGCGATCGCCCGGGTCATCAGCTCCCGGCCGGAGTCCGCCTCGCGCAGGAAGATCGGCGGGATGGACGCCCACGCAAGCGCGCGCGGGTCGCGCTCGAGGTCGCCGCGGCGAAACAGCTCGAGCGCGCGCCGGAGGTCGGCCGCTCCGTCGCCGCCCGCGAGCACGCGGGCCGCACCGCGCGCGACGGCGGCGTAGAACGCGGCCGGCCCCTCGGTGCCGTCGACGAGCGCCGCGGCGCGCTCCGCTGCAGCGAGCATCTTCGGCGCGGCGCCGGAGTAGAAACAGGCGTCGGCCGCCTCCGCGAGCATGTACACGGCGCGCGACGGCTCGGCCCGCTCGGCGGCGGAGACGAGCAGCTCGTACCCCTCCATCACCGGCCCGCGACGGGTCGCGATCTCGCCGCGCAGGGCGTCGATCCGCGGCAGCGGCTCGAGCGCCGCCGCCTCGTCGAGCAGCCCGCGCGCGCGCTCGGGCGCGCCGCCGATCCACGCCGTCTCCGCCGCCTCGTACAGCAGCCGGCTACGCTCGGCGTCGTCGTGATGCAGTCGCGCCGCGCGCTCGAATCCGGCGGACGCGACGGTGTACGCGGTGCGCGTGCGTGCCCGCTGCGCCGCCTGCTCGAGCGCCGCCGAAGCGGAGGCGTCGGTGCCGGAGGCGGCCGACGCGAGATGCCACGCGCGGCGATCGACGTCGCGGTCGGGCAGCGCGTCCGCGAGTGCGCGATGGGCTGCGCGACGCTCCTCCGGCGGCGCCTCCGAGTAGACGGACGAGCGAAGGAGCGGATGCCGGAACTCGACAACGCCCGAGGTGACGCGGACGAGACCGGTCCGCTCGGCCTCGGCGAGATCGTCGACGCGCAGTCCCGCACGGGCGAGCACGGCCACATCGCCGACGTCGCTCGTCGCCGCGAGGAGAAGCGCGCGGCGCGTGTCGTGCGAGAGCGAGGCGGAACGGCGGAGAAAGGCGCGAGCGATTCCCGCCGAAGCGGGAAGCGGATGGTCGGGCGGGACCGCGCCGACCTCGTCGGCCTCCGCCGCAAGCTCCAGCAGCGCGAGCGGGTTGCCCGCGGTGGCGTCGTAGAGGCGGTCGACCGTCCCCGGCGGGAGGTCTCCGAGCAGCGTCCTCGCGGCGTCACGGTCGAGGCCCGCGACACGGAGCGTCCGGACGTCGGCTCCGTCGAGCAGCGACGGCTCGTCCTCGCGTGCGACGACGACGACGGCGATCGGGTCGGCGACGAGACGCCGGACGGCGAACAGGAGCGCCTCGCCGCTCGATGCGTCGAGCCAGTGTGCATCGTCGACGAGAACGAGCAGAGGCGCGTCCTCCGCGTAGGCGGCAAGCAGGCTCAGCGTCGCCGCGCCGACGGCGAACCGCTCGTGCGCACTCCCCGGCCGGAGCGCGAGCGCGCTCTCCAGCGCGGCTGCCTGCGGCCGCGGGATGCGGTCGAGCACCGCGAGCGCCGGGCGCACCAGCTCGAGCAGGCCGCCGAACGGCACAGCCCCCTCCGACTCGATGCCGCGCGCACGCAGGATGCGCATCCCGCGCGCGTCGGCCGCGACAGCGTCGAGGAGCGCCGACTTCCCGATCCCGGGCTCGCCGACGACTGCGACGACAGCGCTCCGCCCTTCGCGCGCCGACGCCAGCGCGCGCGCCAGGTCCTGCTGCTCCTGCCGGCGGCCCAGAAGCACGCTTCAAGACTAGGGGGCCACCTGATGCGATGGAAGGCCGCCGCTCCTACGGTCGAGCCAATCGAAGAAGGAGGCAAGCATGGCAACGCTCGAGGAGCCCGCCGCGATCGACGGCGCGAAGCTGGAATCGTTCGTCTTTCGGGCGGTCGACGAGGTCGGCGCGACGCTGAACGCGGCGCTCGTCGTCATGGGCGACAAGCTCGGCCTGTACCGCGCGCTCGCAGGCGCGGGGCCGCTCACGCCGGAGGAGCTCGCGGAGCGCACGGAGACGAACGCGCGCTACGTGCGGGAGTGGCTCTGCAACCAGGCCGCCGGCGGGTACGTCGAGTACGACCCCGCGACGGGTCGCTACACGCTGCCGCCGGAGCAGACGGCCGCGCTCACGGATGAGTCCAGCCCCGCCTACCTGCCGGGCTTCTTCCAGCTCGCGATCGGCTCGGTGCTCGACTCGCCGCGCATCACCGAGGTGGTCAGGAGCGGCGAGGGCGTCGGCTGGCACGACCACGTGCACGACGTCCACGAGGGGTGCGAGCGCTTCTTCCGCCCCGGCTACAACGCGAACCTCGTCTCGTCGTGGCTGCCCGCGCTCGACGGCGTCGTCGAGAAGCTCGAGCGCGGTGCGAAGGTCGCCGACGTCGGCTGCGGTCACGGAGCATCGACGATCCTGATGGCGAAGACGTATCCAGACTCGACGTTCGTGGGCTCCGACTACCACGCCGGATCGATCGAGACGGCACGCAGCCGAGCGGAGGAGGCCGGAGTCGCCGACCGTGTCACGTTCGAGGTGACGCCCGCTGCGGGATACTCGGGGTCCGACTACGACCTCGTGACGATGTTCGACTGCCTCCACGACATGGGCGACCCCGCCGGCGCCGCGCGCCACGTTCGCGAGACGCTCGCCGCGGACGGCACGTGGATGATCGTCGAGCCGGCCGCCGGCGACCGCGTCGAGGACAACCTCAACCCGGTCGGGCGCGCCTATTACGGATTCTCGACGCTGCTCTGTACGCCCGCCTCGCTCTCGCAGGAGGTCGGGCTCGCGCTCGGCGCGCAGGCAGGTGAGGCGCGGATCCGCGACGTCGTGACGACCGGCGGGCTCAGCCGCTTCCGGCGCGCCGCGGAGACGCCGTTCAACCTCGTGTTCGAGGCCCGCCCATAGCGGTCACGGAGACAGGGACGCGGGCGCGCGAGCCCGACGAGTCCGGCTTCGCCGAGGCGGACGACGGGCTGCGGCTCTACTGGGAGCGCTACGGCGGCGGGAGCACGACGATCGTGCTCCTGCCGCCGAACCCGATCAGCCACTCGCGTATCTGGAAGGCGCAGATCCACTACCTCGCGCGCCACTTCCGTGTCGTTGCCTATGACGGCCGCGGCAACGGGCGCGCCGACCTGCCCGACCCTGCGACGCCGTGGCTCGGCGGCTGGTGCGCGTCCGACTGCCTCGCGGTGATGGACGCAACCGGCACGGGCCGCGCCGTCCTCTGCGGGATCTGCAGCGACGGCGTCTGGCCGTCCGTCCAGATCGCGGCGACGCACCCGGAGCGCGTGCTCGGCATCGCCGCGATCGCACCGGGAGTGCCGCTGCTCAGCCCGCCTCACCCCTTCCGCGCGGAGGCGCTCGCCACGTTCGAGGACGAGCTCGACGACCCGCAGGGCTGGCAGAAGTTCAACCGTCGCTCCATCCGCGCCGACCACCGGGGGTTCCTCGAGTTCTTCTTCGGCGAGATGTTTCCGGAGCCCCACTCGACGAAGCAGCTCGAGGACGCCGTCGCCTACGGCCTCGACTCGCCGGCGGAGATGCTCCTCATGGACGACGCCGAGCCGGTCGCCGCGACCAGGGAGGAGACGGAGGAGATCTGCCGGCGCGTGCACTGCCCCGTGCTCGTCGTCCAGGGCGACCTCGACAACTGCCAGCCTCCGGAGCGGGGCCGCCGGCTCGCCGAGCTCACAGGCGGCGAGCACGTGCGGCTCGTCGACTCCGGCCACATTCCGATGGCGCGCCATCCGGTGGTCGTGAACCGGCTGCTGCACGAGTTCGCGTCTCGCTTCGAGCCGCCGCAGGCGCGCACCCGCACCTGGGTTGCGGCCGGGCGGCGCACGCGGCGCGCGCTCCTCCTCTCCTCGCCGATCGGCCTCGGGCACGCGTGGCGCGACGTTGCGATCGCGCGCGAGCTGCGGCGCATCGCTCTCGACCTCGAGGTGCACTGGCTCGCGCAGCCTCCGCTCACGACGCTCCTCGAGGCGTGCGGGGAGATCGTCCACCCGGCGAGCGCCGACCTCGCGCCCGAGGCGAAGCACGTCGACGCCGAAGCCGGAGAGCACGAGCTGCACGCGTTCCAGATGCTGCGCCGGCTCGACGAGATCTTCTGCGCCAACTTCATGGTCTTCCACGATCTCGTCTCGGAGGAGCCGTTCGACGTGTGGATCGCAGACGAGGCGTGGGAGGTCGACTACTTCCTGCACGAGAACCCGGAGCTGAAGACCGCACCGTACGTGTGGCTCACCGACTTCGTCGGCATCGTGCCGATGGCCGACGGCGGCGAGCGCGAGGCGTTCCTCGCAGCGGATTACAACGCGCAGATGGTCGAGCACGTCGCACGCCGGCCGCACCTGCGCGACCGTTCGATCTTCATCGGCGACCGTGAGGACGTCGTCGACGAGCCGCTCGGCCCCGGGCTTCCGCGCATCCCGCAGTGGACGCAGCGTCACTTCCGCTTCTCGGGCTACATCACCGGCTTCGATCCCGGAGAGATCGCCGACCGCGACGCGCTCCGCGCCGAGCTGGGGTTCGGCGTGGACGAGAAGGTGTGCGTCGTCGCGGCGGGCGGCTCGGGCGCCGGGACGCATCTGCTCGAGCGGGCGATCGCCGCGTTCCCGGAGGCGAAGGAGCGCGTGCCGGAGCTCCGCATGGTGGTCGTCGCCGGGCCGAGCATCGACCCGCTTCTCCTCTCTGACGACGGCATCGAGACGCAGGGCATCGAGAGGCACGGCTACGTGCACCGGTTCTACCGCCACCTCGCGGCGTGCGATGTCGCCGTCTGTCACGGCGGGCTGTCGACGACGATGGAGCTCACCGCCGCGCGGCGCCCGTTCCTGTACTTCCCTCTGCGCGCTCACTTCGAGCAGAACCACCACGTCGCGCACCGCCTCGAGCGCCACGGCGCCGGCAGGCGGATGAGCTACACGACCGATGGGCGGAGCGAGCTCGCG
>JAICTB010000029.1 GCA_025936595.1 Thermoleophilia bacterium
GAGCCCGCGTTGTTCAGGTGCGCGACGTGGTCGACGCCGGGCGTCTCGGCCCGCACCCGCTCGAGGTCGATCACGAAGCAGCCGTCGCGAAGACGCCGGCGCTCGCCGCACAGCCGGCGCCGATTCGGCGTGCGGAGCCGACGCGGCGTGCGGAGCCGGCGCGGCGTGCGGAGCCGGCGCGGCGTGCGGAGCCGGCGCGGCGTGCGGAGCCGGCGCGGCGGGCCGAGGCAGGCATCCCGCGACTCTAGCGTCCGCTCCGACCACGGCTCGACGAGCCACGTCCGGTGGCAGCCACCCATACGCGGGTGTGCAAGAACTGTGCCAAGTGTGTGACAGACGCCGGGGCGCCTAACGCTCGAGGGCGCCGCCAAAAAGCCATGTCCGGTGGCAGCCACCGACACGGAGGCGTGCCGGAACTCGATCGCGCGTGTGACGAGTGGCGGTGTTCCGTGCCCGTCGGCGGTTAGGCTCCGCTCCGTGGCGAAGGCGGAGAGGCGCGTGCACGAGACGACGCAGCAGAAGCTGCAGTGGCTCGCCGAGCTGCGCGACGAGGCGCGGCATGCGGGCTCGGAGAAGTCCGTCGCGAAGCACAAGGACGCAGGGAAGCTGCTTGCGCGGGAGCGCGCGGTGAAGCTGTGCGACCCCGGCTCGTTCGTCGAGCTCGACCGCTACGTGCGCCATCGGGAGGCGAACTTCGGGATGCTCGAGCGGCGCCCCTACGGCGACGCCGTCGTCACCGGGTACGGCACGATCTTCGGCCGGCGAGTCTTCGTCTTCAGCCAGGACTTCACTGTCTTCGGCGGATCGCTCAGCGAGGTGTTCGCGGAGAAGATCTGCAAGGTCATGGATCTCGCGGCCAAGTACGGCTGCCCTCTGATCGGGATCAACGACTCGGGCGGCGCACGTATCCAGGAGGGGGTCGTGTCGCTCGCCGGCTACGCCGAGATCTTCTGGCGGAACGTCCAGAGCTCCGGCGTGATCCCGCAGATCTCGCTCGTGATGGGGCCGTGTGCGGGCGGCGCCGTCTACTCGCCTGCGATCACCGATTTCGTCCTGATGGTCGAGGGCAGTTCGTACATGTTCATCACCGGCCCCGACGTCGTGAAGACAGTGACCGGCGAGGAGGTGACGTTCGAAGAGCTCGGCGGCGCGCACACGCACGCGTCGAAGTCGGGTGTCGCGCACCTGACGTCGGCGGATGAGGAGGGCGCGCTCGAGGACGCTCGCTACCTCCTGAGCTTCCTGCCGCAGTCGAACGAGCACCCGGCGCCGTACGACCCACCGAGCGATCCCGTCGACCGCGAGGCGCCGGAGCTCGACGAGCTCGTCCCGGACGAACCGACCAGGCCGTACGACATCAAGCGCGTGATCGCCGCGGTCGTCGACGACGGCGAGTTCCTCGAGCTCCAGCAGCTCTATGCGCAGAACATCGTCTGCGGGTTCGCGCGACTCGGCGGGTACAGCGTCGGCATAGTCGGCAACCAGCCATCCTCGCTCGCCGGCGTGCTCGACATCGGCTCGTCGGAGAAGGCCGCGCGCTTCGTGCGCACCTGCGATGCGTTCAACGTGCCGCTCGTCACGTTCGTCGACGTTCCAGGGTTCCTGCCCGGGACGGCGCAGGAGTGGGGCGGCATCATCCGCCACGGCGCGAAGCTGCTCTACGCCTACTGCGAGGCGACCGTGCCGAAGCTGACGGTGATCACGCGGAAGGCCTACGGCGGTGCGTACGACGTCATGAGCTCGAAGCACGTCCGCGCCGACTTCAACTTCGCGTGGCCGACGGCCGAGGTCGCCGTGATGGGGCCCGAGGGAGCCGTCAACATCATCTTCAGGCAGGAGCTGGCGGACGCCGCCGACCCCGACGCGCGGCGCGCCGAGCTGATCGCCGAGTACAGGGAGCGGTTCGCGAACCCGTACACAGCCGCCGAGCGCGGATACGTCGACGAGGTGATCGAGCCGAGGCGCACGCGCCCGGTGCTGATCGACGCGCTGAAGACGGCGATCACGAAGCGCGAACGCCGTCCGCCGCGCAAGCACGGCAACATCCCGCTGTAGCTGTTGTTACGCGCTGATCGCTCGGGGCGCGCTGACTGACGCGAGGAACGCCTGCACGACCTCGGGATCGAACTGCGTGCCCTGGCAGCGCTCGACCTCGAGGTAGGCGTCCTCGTAGCTCAACGGGTCGCGGTAGAGGCGGTTGGACGTCATTGCGTCGAACGCGTCGGCGACGAAGATGATCCGGGCGCCGAGTGGGATGCGCTCGCCCGCGAGCCCGGCCGGATACCCGCCGCCGTCCCAGCGCTCGTGATGGTGCAGGACCCAGTCGGCGATTGGGTCGACGCCGAGGCTCTCCAGCATCCGGTGACCGATCTGCGGATGGCGCTCAAGGACGATCCACTCGGCACTGCTGAGCGCGCCGGGCTTGCGCAGGATCTCCTCGGGGATCGCGAGCTTGCCGAGATCGTGCAGGCTCGCGGCGAGGCGCGTCAGCTCGATCTCCTCCTGGGTGAGACCGAGCTGCTCGGCGATCTTCGCAGCGAGCGCGGCGACCCGCTCCGAGTGGCTGCCCGTGTACGCGTCGCGCGTGTCGACGGCCTTCGCGAGCGCAGCCGCGGCGCGGTAGCGTGCGACGCGGTCCTGGCCGCTCGCGACGCGCCGGAACTCGGTCAGCTCGGCGACATCCGACTGCGCGAGGCGCACCTGGTTCTTCCCGTGCTCCTTCGCCCAGTAGAGAGCGCCGTCGGCCAGGCGAATCAGCGAATCGCGCTCGCGTCCGTGCCGGGGGAACGTGGCGATGCCGGCGCTGACGGTGATCGCGTCCGCGACGCCCACGTCGAGCTCGCCGATCCGCTCGACGATCGTCTTCGCGATCGCGACCGCCTCTCCGCCGTCCACGCCTGTCAGGAGGACGGCGAACTCGTCCCCGCCGAGCCGGAACGACTCACCGCCCTGCCGGAGTCGCGTCGCCACGTGCGAGAGGACGCGATCGCCGGCCGGATGGCCGAACTGGTCGTTGATGCGCTTGAAGTTGTCGATGTCGAGGAAGCACAGCGACACGATGCCGCCGTTCTCGTCCGCCGTCGTGAGCTCGCGCTGCAGGCGCTCGTGGAAATGCCGGTGGTTGCCGAGCCCGGTCAACGGGTCGGTGAGGGCGAGACGGATCGCATTCAGCGCCTTGTGCGTCGAGCGCTGGTAGAGCGCGATCGCGACGAGCGGACCCGCCAGCGCGGCGAAGAGATACGGGGTGCGCTGCCAGAGCACGACGAGCATCAGAGCGGTCGACGCCATCAGCGAGAACGGGAGCACCGTCCAGCGGACGTTCGAGCGGATCAGCTTGAAGTAGCCGAACTCCGATCCCGACGCTGCGATCGCGGCGGAGACGAGCACGAGGTTCACCGAGTAGAGGATTGCCGCGGTCAGGCCGACCTGGCCGCCGATCGCCGCGGCGTCCGTCCTGCCGTCGACGTGTGTCAGGACCCAGCCGGCGAGCGTTCCGACGAGCCCGAAAACGCCGGCGTTGAAGACCGTGCGGATCCAGGGATTGCGCCGCATCAGCGCCACGACGGTCGGAGCGGTCACGTAGATGAACGTCGCCGGGGCCCAGCCGAAGATGACGAGCTCCGCGACGGCGAAGACGAAGCCGAGCGAGACGCCGTTCGCGTCGGCGCCCTCGACGGGGACCGGGAACCGCTCGGCCAGGATCGAGGCGAGCAGGAACGCGGCGACCCCGGCGATCGTCGTGGTCGAGCCCGGATCCCTCGCAAAAGAAAACGTCGCCGCAAGGTATGCGGCGACGCCGACCAGGGAGACGGGCGCGACAACCGCGAGCAGTCTCGCGGGAGGAAGCGCCCCGGCTCTCATCTCGGAGAGCGGGGTGCTACCAGGTGAAGTTGAAGAGCGCCCACGTGAAGTTGCCGACGAGCGCCGCGATCGCGACGAGGAGGGCGATCATCACGACGGCTGTGTGCTTGGATTTCCACTGAAGCATTGGGGTGATCCTCCGAAAGGTGGGCCGCATTCGAGGGGATTGTGGGTCACCACCCTGTGTGCAGCTATCACCCGAAGGGGTGAAAGACCTTCAGCATGCGCCGGATCCCTCGAACGGGTGAGGTCCCCGCCGGACAGGTAGTTTGCGCCGCGTGGAGCTGGAGCTGACGCCGCCGCAGCCGGACGAGGTCGTGCAGGCCCTGTCCGAGCTCCTCACGCAGCCGCCTCCCGAGCCGGATCCGTGGTGGCAGGCGGGGATCGCCGAGGCGCTCGAGTCCTAACCGCACCGAGTCGTAACCGCACCACGCGTAAGGCCGTTGCACCGGTGTGATGTGCATTCGGTGTGGAGAACACGAGACGCCGCTCGACCGTCCCTACTGCGTCCACTGCACGTTTGCCGTGCGCGCCGAGGTCGAGGACGGGCTGCGCAAGCTCGGCGAGTATCTCGGCGCCTGGGCCGCGTTCGACGCCTGGTGCGCGGCGCGACGCCGCTCGGTCGCGTCCGTCTGAAGCTAGGAGACGGTCGCGCGCCCGCGGAAGAGGCTCGGCGCCGACCGCGCGTAGTCGACCGCGGAGATCCAGGTCAGCGCGAGCGCGACGAGGAGCGCCCACCAGGCCACCCGGTCGCCCCAGGCGCCCGCGGCCGCGAACCCGCCGACCGCCGCCGCGACCGCCTGCGCCCACGTCTTCATCTTCGCGAGGTCACGTGCGGCGATCACGACGCCGCGCTCGATCGCCGCCTGGCGAAGCCCGGAGATCAGGAGCTCGCGCGCGACGATCGCCGCGACCATCCAGGCCGGGAAGACGCGCTGGTCGAGCAGCACGATCAGCGTCGCCATCACGAGCAGCTTGTCCGCGACCGGGTCGAGCAGTGAGCCGAGCGGCGAGGTGCGCCCGCTGCGCCGCGCAATGCGGCCGTCGAACCAGTCGGTCGTCATCGCGGCGATGAAGACGCCCACCGCCCAGTAGTCGTGCCCGTCGAACGGGACGGCGAAGAGGAGCACCACGATGGGCACCGAGATCGCGCGTGCGACGGTCAACTGGTCGGCGAGGCCCATCCGTCGGGAGAATACGGAGTGTGTTCGAGAAAGTCCTTGTCGCGAACCGCGGGGAGATCGCCCTGCGCATCTTCCGGACGCTGCGCGAGCTCGGCCTCGGATCCGTGGCCGTGTACTCCGAGGCCGACCGCGCCGCACCGCATGTCGCATACGCCGACGAGGCGTACGCCCTCGGCGGCCTGACGGCGGCGGACAGCTACCTCGTGATTCCGAAGCTGCTCGCGGCGGCGGACCGCTCCGGGGCAGAGGCGGTGCATCCCGGGTATGGGTTCCTCGCCGAGAACGCGGCGTTTGCCCGCGGCGTCGAGGACGTGGGCCTCGCCTGGATCGGTCCTCCCGCGTCCGCGATCGAGCTGATGGGATCGAAGACGCATGCACGCCAGGCGATGCGAGACGCAGGCGTCCCGATCATTCCCGGCACGACCGATCCCGTCGCGTCCGCGGGCGAGGTGGCAGCCCTCGGCGAGGAGCTCGGCTACCCGCTCCTGATCAAGGCGGCGGCCGGAGGCGGCGGCAAGGGGATGAAGGTCGTCGGCAACGCAGCCGAGGTCGCGCAGGCGTTCGAGTCCGCCCAGCGCGAGGGTCGCTCCTACTTCGCGGACGCGTCCGTCTACGTCGAGCGGTACCTCGAGGATCCGCGGCACGTCGAGGTCCAGGTGCTGGCGGACGCGCACGGCAACGTCATCCATCTCGGCGAGCGCGACTGCACCATCCAGCGCCGCCACCAGAAGCTGATCGAGGAGACGCCGTCGCCCGCCGTGACGCCCGAGTTGCGCGACCGGATCGGAGGGATCGCCGTCGACGCCGCCCGTGCCGCCGGATACCGCTCCGCGGGGACGATCGAGGGACTGCTCACTCCCGAAGGCGACTACTTCTTCATGGAGATGAACACCCGCATCCAGGTCGAGCACACGGTGACGGAGCTCGTGACGGGCCTCGACCTCGTGCGCGAGCAGGTTCTCATCGCGGCCGGAGAGCCGCTATCGCTGCGCCAGGAGGACGTCGTCCTGCGCGGGCACGCGATCGAATGTCGCATCAACGCGGAGGACCCGTCCAAGGGCTTCTTGCCGAGCCCGGGGAGGATCACGAGCTACCGGGAGCCGGCGGGGCCGGGTGTGCGGGTCGACTCCGGCGTGCACTCCGGATCGGAGATCAGCGGCCTCTACGACCCGATGATCGCGAAGCTGATCGTGCACGACACGACGCGGGAGACGGCGCGGCGGCGGATGCTGCGCGCGCTCGCCGAGTTCGAGATCGGCGGCGTGACGACGCTGCTCGGCTTCCATCAGGCGCTCCTGCGCGACCCGTGCTTCGTCGAGGGCGGGACCTGCCACGGCCTTGTCGAGTCGGAGCAGCTGGCGGAGCGTGCGGAGCAGTTCTCTCATCGGGCAACAACGGTAGCGGCAGCGTCGGACGGAGCGTTGTCGAAGCGGGCGACAACGGCCGAGATCGACGGCCGCCTCGTCTCGGTTCAGGTGCTCGTCCCGGAGCCTCCGTACCGGGAGCTCGCGCGTCGCCGCCGCGAGCGCACTGCAGCCGGAGCCGGCGGGGCGGGCTCCGGTGTCGTCGTCAGCCCGATGCAGGGGACGGTGCTCGACGTGAAGATCGCAGAGGGCGACGAGGTCGCGATCGGTCAGGTGCTCTGCATCGTCGAGGCGATGAAGATGGAGAACGAGGTGACGGCCCATGCCGCGGGCGTGATCGCCGAGCTTTCGGTCGAGCCGCTGCAGCCGGTCGCGATCGGCCAGGCGATCTGCACGATCGCACCCGTGCCCGCTCCGGCCGCGGCGCCGTAGCTACAGCGAGCGCTGGTAGGCGCGGAAGGTCCGCGTCGCCCAGGCCGCCGTCAGAGCCGACAGCGCGAGCAGCAGGCCGAGGTGCCCCGCGACGGAGCCCCAGTCGGTGCCGGGGAGGACGACCTCGCGCGCCGCGCGCACGCCCCAGTCGACCGGATTGAAGCGCGCGGCGGTCTGCATCCACCCGGGCATCTGCGGCCGCGCGATCATCGTCGTCGAGAGAAAGAGGAGCGGCAGGCCTATGAAGTTCGCGACGGCGATCATCGTCGCCTCGCGCCGCGTCAGGAGCGCGATTGCCTGCGAGATGCCGGCGAAGGCGCTGTTGACGAGGATGCCCGCGACGATGATCACGAGCCAGCCGAGCGCGCCCGTGTGCACGCGCACGCCGAGCGCGAGTGACACGAGGAGGATCACGACCGCCTGGATCGCGGCGGTGAACGCGGAGCGGACGATCTGCGACAGGACGATCGAGATGCGCGACGCGGGTGTCGCGAGGAAGCGCTCGACGACTTTGTGATCGAGGTCGTTGATCATCGCCATGCCGCTCCACGTCGCTCCGAAGAACGCGTTCATGACGACGATCGCCGGTGCGAGGAACGTGATGTACGAGCCGGTGCCGAACCCGCCGAGGCGCGTCACGTTCCGGAAGAGCTGCCCGTAGAGGACGAGCCAGACCATCGGCTGAACGAGCAGCAACACGATCCAGATCGGCTCGCGCATCAGGTTGCGTGCCTGCCGGACCGTCATGAACCAGGTGTGGCGGGCGACCGTCATGCGGCGCGGTCCTCCGTCCCGAAGTCGCGGCCGGTGAAGTGGAGGTAGACGTCGTCGAGCGACGGCCGGGAGACCGACACCGACGCGACGTCGATCCCTGCACCCTCGAGGGCGGAGATGATCCCCGGCAGCGCACGGCCGCCGTTCTCGACGCGCGAAACGACGATGCGGTCGTCGAGCACCTGCTCCGGCGTCGCGCCGACGCCCGCGAGCACGCGCTGCGCGTCCGCGACGGCACCGCTTTCGATCTCCACCTGCACCGCGTCCCCGCGCAGGCCCGCCTTCAGGTCGGCCGATGTCCCCTCGACGACGACCTTGCCCCGTGAGACGATCGCGAGACGGTCCGTCAGCTGATCGGCCTCCTCGAGGTAGTGCGTCGTCAACAGGATCGTCAGCGACTCCGCCCGTGCGAGACGCGAGACCTCGTCCCACATTGCGACCCGCGCCTCCGGGTCGAGCCCCGTCGTGGGCTCGTCGAGGAAGAGCACGCGCGGACGGTGCATCAGCCCGAGCGCGATGTCGAGCCGGCGGCGCATGCCGCCCGAGTAGTTCTTGACGATGCGGTCGGCGGCGTCCGCGATGCCGACAAGCTCGAGCAGCTCGTCGGCGCGCGTGCGCAGGTCGCGCCCGTGCATGCCCTGCACGCGTCCCTGCAGCATCAGGTTCTCGCGACCGGTGCCGAACTGGTCGACGCCGGAATCCTGCGGGACGTAGCCGATGGTGCGACGCACCGCGTTCTGCTCGCGGCGCACGTCGTGGCCCGCGACGGATGCGCTTCCCTCGTCGGCGTACGTCAGCGTGACGAGCACGCGCACCGTCGTCGACTTGCCGGCGCCGTTCGGCCCGAGCAGGCCGAACACCTCGCCCTCGCGCACCTCGAAGGAGACGCCGTCCAGCGCCTGCACCCCGTCGTAACGCTTGCGCAGATCCTCGACGATGATCATGCGCGCACGGTAGCTACTGCGTCAGCGGACGTCCGGCCCTCGCTACAGTGCCGCGCGCCGATGGATCTCCTCGAGTATCAGGGCAAAGAGCTCTTCAAGCGATTCGGCATCCCCGTCTCCGAGGGGCGCGTTGCGACGACTCCCGCGGAGGCGCGCAAGGCTGCCGAGGAGATCGGCGGCGCCGTGGTCGTCAAGGCGCAGGTGCTGACCGGAGGGCGCGGCAAGGCCGGGGGCGTCAAGCTCGCAGACGACCCCGCGGATGCGGAGCAGAAGGCGAACGACATTCTCGGGCTCGACATCAACGGGCACATCGTCCGCACGCTCTGGATCGAGAGCGCGTCCGACATCGCGAAGGAGTACTACCTCTCGATCACCTTCGATCGCGGTGCGAAGAAGCCGCTCTTCATGTTCACCACGCAGGGCGGGATGGAGATCGAGGAGGTCGCCGCGAAGGATCCAGACGCGCTCGTGCGCCTGCACGTCGACGCGCTCGAGGGCTACCAGCCGTGGATCGCGCGCCGCCTCGTCTACGGCGCCGGGGTCGAGGATCCCGGCGAGCAGAAGCAGATCGCCGACATCATCGGCAAGCTCTACCGCTGCTTCGTCGAGTCCGACGCGATGCTCACCGAAATCAATCCGCTGATCGTCACGCCCGACGGCACCGTGAAGGCGCTCGATTCGAAGTTCACGGTCGACGACAGCGCGCTCTACCGGCACGAGGACGTCGCGGCGCTCCGCGACACGAGCGCCGCCGACCCGCTTGAAGCGCTCGCACGGGAGAAGGGCGTCACCTACGTCAAGCTCGACGGCTCCGTCGGCATCCTCGGGAACGGCGCGGGGCTCTCGATGTCGACGGTCGACGTCGTCGTCACGGCCGGCGGGAAGCCTGCGAACTTCTGCGATCTCGGCGGCGGCGGCAACGCGCAGGGCGTCGTCGACGCGCTCGAGGTGATCACGCGCGATGCGCAGGTGAAGTCGATCTTTTTCAACATCTTCGGCGGGATCACGCGCTGCGACGAGGTTGCGCGCGGCGTCCTCGAGGCGGTCGAGCGGATGCGAATCGAGCTGCCGATCGTCGTGCGCCTCGACGGGACGAACGCGGACGAGGGTCGCAGGATCCTCGCCGAGGCAGCGCCTCCGAACCTGCACGTCGAGCCGACGATGCTCGACGCTGCGAAGCGCGCGGTGGAGCTCGCGGCATGAGCGACGTCTGGGGCGAGCGCGCCGATGCCTACCGCGCGAGTGCGACGCATGCGAGCGACGCCGATCTCGACATCGTGGTGGAGATGTGCAACCCGCACGCCGGCGTGAAGGCGCTCGACGTCGCGACGGGCGGCGGCCACGTCGCGCGGCGGCTGCGCGACCAGGGCGCCGAGGTCGTGACGACCGACGCCTCCCCGGGGATGAAGCCCGACGTCGTCTGCCGCGCCGAGGATCTGCCGTTCGCGGACGGCTCCTTCGACGTCGTCGTGACGAGGATCGCGGCGCATCATTTCGACGACATCGGCCGCGCGATGGGTGAGCTCGCGCGAGTGTCGAACAGGGTCGTCGTGGTCGAGGACACCGAGTACACATCCGAGGAGGTCGAGCAGGCGGAAAGGCTGCGCGACCCGACGCACGTGCACAGCTACTCGGAGGAAGAATGGCGCACGCTCGTCGAGAGCGCGGGCCTCGAGCTCGAGCGCGTCGAGCGCTTCCGCAAGACGCACGACTTCGACGACTGGCTCGCGCGCTGCAACTGCACCGGCGCGGACGCAGAGCGCGTCCGCGAGCTGCTGGCGCCCTGGACGTCCGACGACGGCGCGACCTGGAGCGACACGAAGCTGATCCTCGAAGCGCGAAAGTCCCAGTCGTAGCGCCGTGGCGATCATCGTCGACAGGGACACGAGGCTCGTCGTGGCGGGGCTCACCGGCTCCGAGGGGCGCTTCCACGGACTGCGCAACCGCGCGTACGGCACGAACCTCGTCGCCGGCGTGACGCCGGGCAAGGGCGGCCAGGACGTCGAGGGCGTGCCGGTGTTCGACACGGTCGCCGAGGCGGTCTCGGAAGCGGGCGCGAACACGTCCATGATCTTCGTGCCGGCCCGCTTCGCGCCCGACGCGATCTACGAGGCGGTCGACGCAGGCATCCAGACGGTGATCTGCATCACCGAGCACATCCCTGCGCACGAGATGCTGCGCGTCTACACCTACGTGCGGCCGAAGGGCGTGACGCTGATCGGCCCGAACTGCCCGGGCGTGCTGTCGCCGGGGAAGGCGAATGTGGGGATCATCCCGGCCGAGGTCTTTCAGGCGGGCTCGATCGGGCTCGTGTCGCGGTCCGGGACGCTGACGTACCAGATCGGCAACGAGCTCGCGCAACGCGGGCTCGGCAACTCGTCGATCGTCGGCATCGGCGGCGATCCGATCGTCGGCTCGAGCTTCATCGACATCCTCGAGAAGTTCGAGGGCGACCCGGAGACCGAGTACGTCGTGCTCGTCGGCGAGATCGGTGGCGACGAGGAGGAGAAGGCTGCGCAATACGTCGCCGACCATCTGTCGAAGCCCGTGTTCTCGTACATCGCCGGCTTCTCGGCGCCGCCCGGCAAGACGATGGGCCACGCGGGCGCGATCATCTCGGGCTCGTCGGGCACTGCCGCGGCGAAGAAGGATGCGCTCGAGGCGGTGGGGATCAAGGTGGGCACGACGCCGACCGAGGTCGCCGAGCTCGTCGTCGCAGCGGCTGCCTAGCTGTAGTTCTCAATCGAGCGACCGGCTCGAGGTCGCCCAGACGGCGAGCACGACGCCGAGTGCCGCGAAGAGCGCGATCGCAGCGCGATTCGAGACCGTGCCCGCGAGCACGCCGGCCACGAGGGGGCCGAGCGGCGCTGCCGTCCGCGCGATCGTCAACCGCACGGCTTCCACGCGGCCGAGCAGCCGATCGGGGGTGATCGCGATACGCCGCGAGACGACGACCGTGTCGGTGATCGGGAGCACGAACGCCTGGGGCAGGATCGCGACTGCGAGCACGAACACGCTCGGCCACACGAGAAACGCAACGACTGCGAGGCCGGTGTACTGCTCGGCGAGGATGATCGTGCGCGCGCCGACCCGGCGGCGGACGAGCCCCGACGCCAGCGAGCCGACGAGGACGCATGCGCTGAAGGCCGCGAGCAGCGCTCCGACGGCCCCGCCGGAGAGGCCGCGTTGCCGCGCCGCCACGACGAGCAGGAAGAGAACGCCCGGGATCGTGAAGTTGCCGATCGCATAGAGAAACGACGTCGTGCGGACGAACGGCTGGCGCCAGAGGAAGCGGAAGCCCTCGGCCAGCTGGGCGCGCAGCGCTGTGGGGGTAGGCTCTCGGGTTTCCTGAAACCGCGCCCGCATCGCGAGCAGAGAGAGGAACGAGAACAGATAGGACGCCGCGTCGGCTGCGAATGGGACCGCGCGCGCGATGCCGAAGAGCGCCCCGCCGGCGGGTGGCCCCGCTATGCCGACCGCCGCCGAGCGAGCCTGCTGCACTCCCACGGCTGCCGGAAGCTGCGCCTCGGGAACGACGGCGCGTACGGCTCCCATCTGCGAGGCGCTGAAGAACGCGTCGCCCGCACCCTCGGCGAACGCGAGCGCTGCGATCGCCCAGAGAACCGGGTCGGTGATGACGACGAGCGCGAGCGCGCCGATCGCGAGTGCCCGCACCGCGTCGGCGGCGAGCATGATCCGGCGCCGGTCCCAGCGGTCGGCGGAGACGCCTGCGAGGAGGCCGAGGAGCGGGATCGGCAGTAGCCGCACGAACGACACGAGCCCCGCCTTCGCCGGCGAATGGGTCAAGGAGAGGACGAGCAGCGGGTAGGCGACGGAGCTGAACGAGCTGCCCGCCGCGGAGAGCAGCTGCCCGATCTGCAGGAGGACGAAGTCGCGGTTGCGGCCGAGCGTCATCCGGCGGCCGACTGTAGCGGCGGTCAGACCGTTGCGGGCAGCGTCAGCTTGAAGCGCGTGCCGCGGGCGGTGCTCTCGACGCTCGCGCGGCCGCCGTGTGCCTCCGCCGCCTCGCGCACGATCGCGAGGCCGAGGCCCGCGCCCGGCTTCGCGCGCGCCGCAGCCGCTCGATAGAAGCGGTCGAAGACGCGCGGGATATCCTCCTCGGCGACACCCGGGCCGTGGTCGGCGACGACGACCTCGCCCGCTCGCACCGTCACCTCCACGGGCCCGCCGTCGGGGCTCCACTTGACCGCGTTGTCGAGCAGGTTCGAGACGGCCCGTTCGAGCAGCACCGGGTCGGCGCGCACGAGCGTCGGCGAGAGCGAGGAGAGGAAGGTGATCTGCGGCGCGCGCGCCTTTGCGCGGTCGACGGCGATGCTGACGAGCTCGTCGAGCTGCACCTCCTCGATCCGCAGCTTGCGCTCCTCGCCGCGGGCGAGCTCGACGAGGTCCGACACGAGCGTCGTGAGCGCGTCGAGCTCGACCGACGCCTCCGCGAGCGCACGCTGCGCCTCGTCGGGCGGCAGCTTCCCCTCACGCAGCAGATCGACGTTCGTGCGCACCGAGGTCAACGGTGTGCGCAGCTCGTGCGACGCGTCCGCGACCAGGCGGCGCTGCCGGCCGACAGACTCCTCGAGCGCGATCAGCATGCCGTTGAACCGTGTCGCAAGCCTGCCGAGCTCGTCGCTTCCATGCACGACGACGCGCTCCGACAGGTCGCCTGTCGCGGCGACCGTCTCCGCGGCTGCCGTCAGCCTCCGCACGGGACGGAGCGCGGCCGTCGCGACGAATGCCGCCAGGGCAGCTGCTGCTGCGATCGCGATCCCACCGATCAGGAAGATCCAGAACTTGATGCGCGAGAGCGCGCTATCTGTCTGAGCGAGATCCTGCGCCGTGACGATCGCCCCTCCGCCTTCGAGCGGCGCGACGAACTCGCGCAGGTGGAAGTTCTGCACGGTGGTCTCGGTGTAGTACGCCTCGCGCCGGCCCGAGACGACCTGCTGGACGCTCTTCGTGATCGGCAGCGGGGCGCCGGCGACCTGTGTCCCGTCAGGCCCGACGATCATCGTCGCGATGGCGGAGTAGGGGCCGGACGGACGCCCGACTCGTGCCTGCGTCAGGAGGGCCTGGTCGACCTGTCCCAGCAGCTCGTGCTTCGCGACGACCCAGACCGCGAACGACGCCGACGCCACCGTGACCGCGATCGCCACCGCGGCATACAGGGTCAGTCTCAACCGAAAGCTCATGGTTCCTCCCGGAGCGCGTAGCCGACGCCGCGCACCGTGTGCAGGAGACGCGGTTCGCCGCCCTCTTCGAGCTTGCGCCGCAGGTAGCCGATGTAGACCCAGAGCGCATTCGACGTCGCGCCGAAGTCGTAGCCCCACACGCGCTCGTAGATCTGCGACCGGGTCAGCACCTGGCGGGGATTGCGCAGGAAGAGCTCGAGCAGGTTGAACTCGGTGCGGGTCAACTGCAGTCGGCGCTCGCCGCGGTGTACCTCGCGCGTCGACGGATCGAGGGTGACCCCGGCGAACTGCAGCACATCGTTTCCCGCGCCGGTCCGGCGGAGGAGCGCTCGAACAC
>JAICTB010000013.1 GCA_025936595.1 Thermoleophilia bacterium
GGCGATCCTGTTCGCCGCCCTCGCGATTCCGGGGGTCGCCTCGGCTGGGACGGTGTTCCTTGTCGACGGCCAGGGCTGGGGTCACGGGGTCGGCATGAGCCAGTGGGGTGCGGAGGGCTATGCGCGCCACGGCTACGGCTATCGCCAGATCCTGGCGCACTACTACCCGCGCACGCATATCGGCCTCGCGGGGCCGCGCACCGTGCGGGTGCTGCTGGTGGAGCAGCGCCCGTCGATCCGCGTCGCCTCGTCCGCACCGTTCCTCGTCGTCGACGCGCGCGGCCGCAAGCGGCACCTCCGCTCGCTGCTCGTGGGCGCGTCGACCCCGGCGCTGCCGCTGCAGTTCGAGGCGGGCGCGCAGCCGTTGCGAGTCGCGGGTGTCGCGTACCGCGGCGACGTGCTCGTCCAGCGCAAGCCGGACGGCCTGATGGCCGTGAACGTGCTGTGGCTCGACATGTATCTGCGCGGCGTCGTTCCCTGGGAGGTACCGGAGGGCTGGCAGACGGCGACGTACGAGGCGCAGGTCGTCGCGGCGCGCTCGTACACGCTCGCGACGCTGCACCCCGGCGAGGACTTCGACTTCTATCCGGACGAGCGCTCGCAGATGTACGGCGGCGTCGCCGCGGAGAGGACCGCGACGAATCTGGCCGTCGGTGCGACCGCGGGCCAGGTGCTCGTCTGGCACGACACGATCGCGCAGGCGTTCTACTTCTCGACCTCGGGCGGGCGTACGTCCTCGGTTCACGATGCGTGGCCGTGGGCACAGCAGGTGCCGTACCTCGTCCCGGTCAGGGACCCCTACGACGGGATCTCGCCGCGCCACACGTGGCCGACGAAGGCGCTCACCCCGGCGGCGGTCGGGAAGGCGCTGCACCTCGACGGCGTGCGCGACGTGCGCCTGACCTACAACGGCTCGCGTCGAGTCGAGTCGGTGCGCGTGCTCACGGCCGCCGGGTGGAAGGCGTTCGCCGGCAGCGCGTTCGAGACGGCGTTCCACCTCGGTTCGACAGCGTTCCAGGTGCACGCGATGAGCCTCTCGGTCCCGCGCCGCGCGCTGACCGGCGCGCACGTCTCCGCGCGCGGCTGGGTCCGCGGCCTGCCGAAGGTGCTGCTCCAGGAGAAGACGGCGTCGGGCTGGCGCACCGTGCGGCGCATCCATCCGACGCGCACCGGCACGTTCAGCGTCGCGCTCCCCGCGCACGCCTCGACGAGCATCCGCCTCTCCGCCGAGGGGATCGCGGGCCCGCCGACCGCGCTGCGGGTCGCACCGCGCAAGTAACAGACTGTTACAAGCGCAGGAAACGTTTCGAACCTGGCACAGATATGTGACACGGGTGCCTGCACGCTCTCCGGATGGGCACGCGGCAGGCTCCCCGGATCGACGAGCGCCTCCTGCGCGTGATCGACCGGATCGCTGTCGACGTGCAGGCCGCGGAGGCGACGCGGCTCGTCGGCCGGGCCGCGGAGGCACTCCAGCTGACACGGCCGAGCTACCAGCAGGTTCGGGTGCTGTTGCAGAGCTCGCGGGAGGAGCGGGCACGCGTCTCGAACCTCGACGTGCTGATCGACATCGCGTGGGGAGCCCGGCCGGCCTACGACCTCCCGAACCGGCTCTACGGCGATCCGCTGCCGTGGCGGCCGGCGGCCAAGAACGAGCCTCGACCCGGCAAGTAACAGACTGTTACTTGCCGGTCCAGCGCGGCGGTCGCTTCTCCAGGAAGGCCCGCAAGCCCTCCTGGCCCTCGGCACTCGTGCGGTGCGCTGCGATTCGCGCCGCCGTCTCCTCGGCTGTCAGAGGCGCGCGCGCGAGCTGCTTCGCGGCGCGCGCCGCGTCCGGCCCCGCCGTCAGGAGCTCCGCGACCACGCGTTCCACGGCGGCGTCGAGGTCGTCGGCGACTTCGTGCACAAGGCCGATCCGCAACGCGACCTCCGCGGTGAAACGCTCCCCCGTGACGAAGAAGCGGCGCGCCGCACCCGGGCCGATCTTCGCAAGTGCGAACGGCGAGATCACCGCCGGGACGATGCCGAGCTTCACCTCGCTGAAGGCGAACTGCGCTCCCGGCTCGGCGATCACGATGTCGCAGCACGCCACGAGCCCGCAGCCCCCGCCGAGCGCATGACCCTGCACGCGCGCGACGACCGGCGCGCAGCAGCCGTCGATCGCATCGAGCATCGCCCGCAGGCGCAGCGCGTCGGCGACGTTCTCCTCGTACGAGAGGTCGACGGACGAGCGCATCCACTCGACGTCGGCACCGGCCGAGAACGACTTCCCTTCGCCGGCGAGCACGACCGCGCGCACGTCGCCGACGTCCGCGAACGCGCTCGCGAGCTCGTCGATCAGCGCGGCGTCGAAGGCATTGCGACGATCGGGCCGCGCCATCGTGACGCGAAGCACGGCGCCGTCGCGCTCGACCCGCAGCGCGCTCATTCGAACGCCAGGCCGAGCCGCGCGAGCTCCGGCGAGACCGACACGGACGCCTCGAGATCGAAGATCTCGACGACGTCCGGATCCTTGCCGATCAACTCTCGCGCGCGCGACGGGAGCTCCTGCATCGAGTCGTCCTGCGACTCCCACACATAGATCGCGCCCCAGCGCTCCGTCACCTCGTCGGAGATCCAGGCCTTGAAGAGCAGTCCGGGCACCGAGGCGAACGCGTCGACCGCCTCGTCCTGGAGATAACGGCGTAACTCGCCGACGTTCGTCTGCGAGTCCGCCAGACTCCAGAGGACGAGCCGCACGAGCACGGCCGCAAACCTACATGCGGAAGATGCCGAACGTGCTCTCCGGCACCGGCGCGTTCAGCGCCGCGGAGATCCCGAGAGCGAGCACGCGGCGCGTGTCGAGCGGATCGATGATCCCGTCGTCCCAGAGGCGCGCCGTCGAGTAGTACGGATTCCCCTCCGCCTCGTACTTCGCGCGGATCGCATCGGCGTCGGCGTCGCCGACCATCGTGAGCACCGTCGCAGCCTGCTCGCCGCCCATCACCGAGATGCGCGCGTTCGGCCACATCCACAGCTGGCGCGGACCGTACGCACGCCCGCACATGCCGTAGTTGCCTGCACCGAAGGAGCCGCCGGTGACGACGGTGAACTTCGGCACGTCGGCGCACGCGACTGCCATGACGAGCTTCGCGCCGTCGCGCGCAATACCGCCGGCTTCGTACTCCTTGCCGACCATGAAGCCCGTGATGTTCTGCAGGAAGAGCAGCGGCACGCGGCGCTTGCACGCGAGCTCGATGAAGTGCGCCCCCTTCTGCGCGCTCTCCGCGAACAGGACGCCGTTGTTCGCCAGGATCGCGACGGGATACCCCTCGAGGTGCGCCCAGCCGCAGACGAGCGTCTCGCCGTACAACGTCTTGAACTCGTCGAACCGGCTGCCGTCGACGAGACGCGCGATCACCTCGCGCGCGTCCATCTGCGTGCGGTGGTCGTCGGGAATCAGCCCGTAGAGGTCCGACGGCTCGACCGCCGGCGGCTCCGGCGTCGCGCGCGTCCACGGCAGCTCGCGCGCGGGCCGGTGCGCGTTCGCGACGATGCGCCGCGCGATTGCGAGCGCATGCTCGTCGCTCGTCGCGTAGTGATCCGCGACACCCGACTGCCGTGCGTGCACGTCCGCGCCGCCGAGCTCCTCCGCGCTCACGTCCTGCCCCGTCGCCGCTTTCACGAGCGGCGGACCGCCGATGAAGATCGTGCCGGTGCCGCGGACGATCACGGTCTCGTCGCTCATCGCCGGGACGTAGGCGCCGCCTGCGGTGCACGAGCCCATCACGACTGCGATCTGCGGGATGCCCTGCGCGGACATACGGGCCTGGTTGTAGAAGATCCGCCCGAAGTGGTCGCGGTCGGGGAACACCTCCGCCTGCAGCGGTAGGAACGCGCCGCCCGAGTCGACGAGATAGAGGCACGGCAGACGGTTCTGCTCGGCGACCTCCTGCGCGCGCAGGTGCTTCTTCACCGTGAGCGGGAAGTAGGAGCCGCCCTTCACCGTGGCGTCGTTCGCGACGATCACGCATTCCCGGCCTTCGACGATGCCGATGCCCGTAACGATCCCCGCGCTCGGCGCCTGGTTGTCGTAGACGTCCCAGGCTGCGAGCGCGTTCAGCTCGAGAAACGCCGTGCCGGGATCGACGAGGCGGTCGATCCGCTCGCGCGCGAGCAGCTTGCCCCGTGCGTGATGGCGTTCCACCGAGGCCTCACCGCCGCCGGCCGCAACCTGCGCGGAGCGCGCGCGCAGCTCATCGACGAGCGCTCGCACCCGCGCCTCCCGGCGGCCGTGGTCGCCGCTGCGTTCGATCCGGCTTTCGAGCAGTGCCACGGCGTGAGCCTAACCGCCATGCCGACGGCTCGGGCATGCTGCCGGGGTGCGCCGCAACCGCCTTCTCTTACTTGCGGCGGCCGTCGCGGCGGCCGTCATCGTGGTCGTGGCGCTGATCGCCGTCGGTGCCGGCAAGGACTCGAAGCACACGGTGACCGGCGCGAGCCCGCGCTCGACCCACGCGCAGCTGTTCACCGGCGTGCCCCAACGCGGCGCCACGCTCGGCAGCCCGGCGGCGCCCGCGACGCTGACGGTGTTCGAAGACCCGCAGTGCCCGTTTTGCCGTGAGTGGAACGAGAACGCGCTCGCGAGCGTGATCGGCGACTTCGTGCGGCCGGGGAAGCTCAAGCTCGCCTACCGCGGCGTCAACATCATCGGCCCGAACTCCGAGCAGGGACTGCGCGCGATCTATGCCGCCGCGCAGCAGAACAAGCTGTGGAACGTCGTCGAGGCGCTCTACGACCGCCAGGGTGCGGAGAACAGCGGCTGGATCACGAACAGGGTGATTCGCGCGGCCGCAGCCGCTGCCGGTGCGAACGGCGACGCGATCCTCGCCGCGTCCTGGTCGCCGTCCGTGACGGCGCAGTTGCGGGCTGCGGCGCGGGAAGCATCGGCAATCGGGCTGCCGGGCACGCCGACGTTCATCGTGCAGCGTCCCCTCTCGAAGCCGCAGCAGTTGAACGCGCCACTCGACGCGAGCGGCTTCGAGTCGGCGCTCGCAGCGGCGCTGCAGTGAACCTTCGCCCGGCGATCGCTGCCGCCGCTGTGGCCGGCGGAGCGATCGCGGCTTACCTGACCTACGTCCACTACGCACATGTCGCACCGGTCTGCACGACGGGCGGATGCGAGAAAGTGCAGCGCTCCTCGTACGCCGAGCTCGGCGGCGTGCCCGTGGCGCTGCTGGGGCTGCTCGCGTACATCGCGGTTCTCGCAACGACGGCGGTCCGGGGCGTGGCCGCCGCTTTCGCAGGCGCCGTGCTCGGGCTCGTCGGTGTCGCGTTCAGCGGCTATTTGCTTTGGGCACAACTCGAACCGATCGGCGCGATCTGCCAGTGGTGCCTCGGGAACGACGTCGTCATCTCGGTCGTTGCAGTGCTCTGTGTTGCGCGGATGCTGACGGAGCCCGGGCCGGAATGAGCAGGCGCGGGGCGCTGCTCTTCGCAGCCATGTGCCTGATCTGGGGGATCCCGTATCTGTTGATCCGGGTCGCCGTGCGCGAGCTTGCTCCGGTGACGCTCGTCTTTGCGCGCACGGCGATCGGCGCGGCTCTGCTCACGCCGATCGCGGCCTGGCGCGGGGAGCTCCGCCCGCTCCTGCGGCACTGGAAGCCGCTGCTCGTCTACACGGCCGCCGAGGTCGCGATCCCGTGGGTACTGCTCGCGCGCGCCGAGACGCGCCTGACGAGCTCGCTGACCGGCCTGCTGATCGCCGCCGTGCCGCTCGTCGGAGCGGTGATCGTGACGCTGACCGGCGAGCGCGAGCGCCAGGGCGGACGGCGGTGGGTCGGCCTGCTCGTAGGGATCGGCGGCGTCGCGGCGCTCGTCGGCCTCGACGTCGGCCAGATCAGCGTCGTCGCCCTCGTCGAGGTCGGTCTCGTCGCGGTCGGCTACGCCGTCGGGCCCATCATCCTCGCGCGGCGGCTCGGCGAGCTGCCGGTCTTCGGCGTCGTCGCCGCATCGCTGATCGGCTCGACGATCGTGTACGCGCCGTTCGCCGCGGCGAGCTGGCCGCGCCAGACGCCTTCGGCGCACGTGCTCGAGTCGGTCGTAGGGCTCGCGGTCGTCTGCACGGCGCTCGCGTTCGTCATCTTCTTCGCGTTGATCGCGGAGGTCGGCCCGGTGCGTGCCACGGTCATCACCTACGTCAACCCCGCGGTGGCGGCGATTCTCGGGGTCGTCGTCCTGAGCGAGCACATCAGCGCCGGCATGGTGCTCGGGTTCGCGCTCGTCCTCGCGGGGTGCGTGCTCGCGACGGGCGGCGGCGCCGAGCCCGTCCCGGAGCCCTGAACGGCCCTTCCTGCCGATTTCCCATCATGCCGTCGCTCGCGGCTGCCGATATCGGAGAATACTGCGGTGGAAGGAAACGACATGACCGGTTTCGAGCACAACCCTGCGGATTCGAACAGGCCGCTCCTCGGGCAGCTGCTCGTCGAGGCAGGCCTCCTGAGCGCGGCCGACCTGGAGTCGGTGCTCGAGCGCCAGCGGGAGACGGGCGCGCCGCTCGGGCGGATGCTCGTGGACGAGGGATACGTCGCCGCCCACTCCGTGGCGATGGCGCTCGCGGAGCAGCACGGCGGCCTGTTGAAGACGGAATACGGATTCGCCACCGGCCGCCGCGCATCGGAAGCGGGCGGCTCGGAGCTCGGGCCGGAGCCGGTGGCGCCGCAGTTCCCGCTCCTGCGGGTGAGCACGGAGGAGGATGCACCGAAGCCCCTGTCCGCACCGCCGGACCCGGAGCTCGGGGGCCTGCGTGTCGAGCCGGAGGCCGCGCCGGCAGCGCCGGAATCGTCGGCGCCGCCGGAGGTTTCGGCTCCGCCCGATGTGTCGGCGCCGCCGGAGGTCGAGGAGCTCGTCGAGGCACCGCCGGCCGCCCCCGTGGCCGAGGCGGTGGATCCCGAGCTCGCGGGCCTGCGCGACGAGGTGTCCGGCGCGCAGCGGCGGATCGAGGAGCTCGGTGCGTCGCTCGAGCGTGCGAACGCGGAGCTCGAGGCGGCGGCGGCGCGCGTTCACGACGCGGAGCTCGCGCGCGACCAGGCGCTCATGGCATTGACCGGCGCACACGAGCGCGTCGTCCTCCTCGAGGCAAACCTGGAGGAGCTCTCCACCCCGTCGCCGGAGAGCCCCGGTCGAACCTACTCGAAGGAGCGCCACACGCTGTTCGTCCCCGGCACCGGCGGCTACCAGGCGGTCGAGCGGTCGGGGCCCGCACCGGAGGCCGGCGCGGAGGTCGCGATGTCGGACGAGGCGCGGTTCCGGGTGGTGCGGATCGGACCCTCGCCGCTCCTCGGAGAAACGCACCCGCACGTCTATCTGGACCGCATCGGCCCGTCCTGGGGCAACCTCTGAGGTCGTTCAGCGCGCGCCGGAGCCGGGCAGCTCGCGCAGCGCCTGGAGCAGCCACAGGGCGGTCAACCAGGACACGACGAGCAGCGGCAGCGCGACCAGGAACAAGCTCGCGAGCAGTGTGAGTGAGCTCGACGTGTCGAGCGAGACGACCTGAAGGCCCGCAGCTGCCGCGATCGGCGCGACCGCGCGAACGGTCAGCGAGGACGGGGCAAGGCGCGGGTATCGGACGAAGATCCACAGCGCGATCGACGCAGTCCCGACATACAGGGCGGTGGCGAACGCGGTTCCGGTCACGCCGACAGCATGCGTGCCGGCCACGGCCGTGCCATCGGCCGAAGGGCTGGACCGGGGGATACCCTCGATGTGCCTCGTTCGAGGGATGCCGGCCGCTAGCGTCCGCGTGGTCGTCGACCCCGAGGAGAGAAGTGGTTCGGAGCATCGCGCTCGTCGTCGTGACTGCCGGGACGGTCGCGCTCTCGCTCGCCCGCGGCGGTCTGTCCGGCTCGTACGACTGGACGAGCTACTCGGGCGGAGACACAATGGCGAACAGCGCCAGATCGACCTTGATCACGCCGGCAACGGCGCGGACGCTCCACCCGGCGTGGAGCCGAAAGCTCGACGGGGCCGTCTTCTCGTCGCCGCTCTACCTGCGCACGGGCGTGCGGAAGCCGCTCGTCCTCGTCGCCACCATGTCGAACAGCCTCTATGCGCTGTCGGCGGCGAACGGGGCCGTCATCTGGAGGCGCTCGCTCGGCGCGCCGCAGCCGACAGTGTGCAAGGGGAGCTACGGCATCGCCTCGACACCGTACGTCGACCGTGCCACGGGGCGCGTCTATGTCATCGGCGCCCGCGGCCTGCTCTGGGCGCTCGATGTCCGGACGGGGAAGCCGATCTCGGGCTGGCCCGTGCGCATCGTCTCGCGCACGACGGTCGAGTTCGCGTGGAGCGGGCTTCGCCTGCGCGACGGCCTCCTGTACGTCAACGTGGCGTCCTATTGCGACGTCCCGGACGCGCGGAATCGTCCCGCCGACGGGTACACCGACGCGGTCGACGTGAAGAAGCGGAAGATCGTCGCCCGTTTCGACGTCGTCCCTGGTCCCGCCAACATGGGCGGGGCGTGGGGATACGGCGGCGTCTCGATCGACCGTGACGGCTCCGTCTACCTCGCCACCGGCAACGCGGCGATCTTTCGCGGCGACAAGCTGATCGAGAACGCCCCGCACGGCGAGAGCATCGTCCACCTGACGCGGCGGCTGCGCGTGCTCGCCGCTGCTCCCGCACCCGACAAGGCGAAGGACAACATCGGCGACGAGGACTACGGCTCGTCGCCCCTTCTCTTCCAGCCGCGCGGGTGCCCGCCCCTCGTCGCCGCGAACTCGAAGAACGGCTACACGTATGTCTGGAAGCGCAGCGATCTCGCGCACCCGCTGTGGAGTGCGAGCCTTGGGCCGACGAGCGCGAACGAGCCGTTCCTCGGGGAGCCAAGCTGGGATGCCGCGACGCGGGTGCTCGTCGTCACCGAGTCGACGTTCGGGCCGCCGAACGACCTCCACCGCGGCGTGTCGGCATTCAGGCCGGACGGCGCGTGCACGACGTTCGCGCACCGTTGGGACACCAACGTGGGCGGCGGCGCGCAGCCCCCGGCGCTGATCGTCGGCGGCGTCGTCTTGAGCGCGGTCGCGACCCAGCAGATGCTGTACGCCTTCGACGTGCGGACGGGCTCGATCCTGTGGCAGCGGAAGATCAACGCCTCACAGGCGCCAATCGCCACGAACGGGGAGGCAGTGTTCGTCGCCGACACGAACGGGGTCGTCACCGCGTACGCGCCGCGGCGCTGAGCGGCCGAGCGCCAACGCGAACAGGGGCGACAGGACTTGAACCTGCAACCCCCGGTTTTGGAGACCGGTGCTCTACCAATTGAGCTACGCCCCTCGGTTGCGCCGGGGATTGTATCGGCGGGTCGCGGGCATCACCCGGGCGTGAGCACCATCGAAGAAGATCGCCCCGACGACGACGAGACCCTGCGCGAGGAGCAGGAGGGCAAGGGGTACGGCGAGGACGAGGGCGAGCGCGACGACGCGCTCGACGACGAGACCTCGCAGTAGCATCGCGGAGTGCCTCTCGCGGCGCTCTTCTCCGTGATAACCCTCGCATTCGCGGGCATCGCGCTCTACAGCGCGCTCTCCGGCGAGTGGCCGATCGCGGCCGCGGCGGCCGCGCTTGCCGCCTGGATGGGGTCGCTCGCCTATTCGGTACTGAGGAAAACGCGCTCCTAGGGCGTATTCTCCAAACGTGGCAGGGGAGGACACGCAGTCGTTGTGGCTGGAGTTGCGGCGCACGAACGACAAGGCAATCCGCGACCGGCTCATCCTGACCTATGCGCCGCTTGTCAAATACGTGGCGGGCAGGCTCGGGTCGGGGCTGCCTGCGCACGTCGACGAGGGCGACCTCGTCTCCTACGGGCTGCTCGGGCTGATCGGCGCGATCGAGCGGTACGACCCAGGGCGCGATATCAAGTTCGAGACGTACGCGATCGCGCGGATCAAGGGCGCGATCATCGACGAGCTGCGCGCGCTCGACTGGGTGCCGCGCTCGGTGCGCTCGCGCGCCCGCGAGATCGAACGCGCAATCGGCGAGCTCGAGTCGAAGCTCGGCGTCGCCCCCACCGACGAGCAGATCGCGCAGAAGCTCGGCATCAGCGTCGAGGAGCTCGAAGACTCGCTCACGGACATCTCGCGGTCCTCGATCGCCGCGCTCGACGAGCTGTGGACCGTTTCGGGCGACGGAGACCAGGTCTCGCTGCTCGACACGATCGAGGACGTGAGCGGCCCACGGCCCGCCGAGGCCCTCGACGCCGCCGAGATGCGCGAGGCACTCGCCGACGCGATCGCGCGGCTGCCCGAGCGCGAGAAGCTCGTCGTCACGCTGTACTACTACGAGGAGCTCACGCTCCGCGAGATCGGCGAGGTGCTCGGCGTCACCGAGTCGCGCGTCTCGCAGCTCCACACGAAGGCGATCCTGCGCCTGAAGGCGCGCCTCGCCGGCGCAACCGCCCGCGTCTGAGAGGAAGTACCTTCTCCGCGACGCAACGCGGCGTAGGATTCCTCCCGACCCGTCAGTCGCGCCAGGGAGGAATCGATGCCCATCGAAGCCGGGAAGATTCGCAACGTCGCCGTCGTCGGCCATCGCGGAACGGGCAAGACCTCGCTCGTCGAGGCGATGCTCTTCCAGGCGGGAAAGACGAACCGGCTCGGAGCGATCGAGGCGGGGACGACGGTCTCCGACTGGGACGAGGACGAGCACCGGCGGCAGATGTCGCTCGCGGCGTCGCTCTGCAACTGCGAGTGGCAGGGGCGCAAGATCAACCTGATCGACACCCCCGGCGACTCCGGCTTCCAGGCCGACACCGTCGCCGCGCTGCGCGTCGTTGAGGGCGCGCTCGTCGTCCTCTCCGGTGTGATGGGCGTGGAGGTGAACACGGCTCGCGTCTGGACGCGCGCGGAAGAGCTCGAGCTTTCGCGCGTCGTCTTCGTCAACATGCTCGACCGCGAGCGCGCAGATTTCTTCCGTGTGCTCGCATCCGCCCAGGAACAGCTCTCCGAGCGCTGCATCGCGATCGAGCTGCCGATCGGGTCGGAGCACGAGCTGACCGGCGTCGTCGACCTGCTGCACAACTGCGCGTACATGGACCCGAGCGGTGCGCGCGAAGGCGAACCGGTGCCGATCCCGGCCGAGCTGGAGACGACCGTCGAGGAGTACCGGACGAAGCTGCTCGACGCCGTCGTCGAGACCGACGAGGCGCTGATGGAGCGCTACCTCTCGGGTGAGGAGATTCCAGCGGAGGACATTGCCGCGGCGCTGAAGAACGCGGTCACGCGCGACGAGATCTACCCGGTCGCGTGCGGCGTCGCGACCAAGAACCTCGGCACGCACGCGCTGCTCGACCTGATCGTCGAAGGCGTCCCGAGCCCGGCGAAGAAAGGCTCGCCGATCGAGACGGACGCGAAGGTGGCGGCGTTCGTGTTCAAGACGGTCGCCGACGCGTTCGCCGGCCGCATCTCGATCTTCCGTGTCTATGCCGGAGAGGTGAAGGCCGACACGACGCTCGTCAACCACCGCGACCATTCCAAGGAACGGCTCGGCGCGCTGATGACGCTCGAGGGCAAGGAGCACGAGAAAGCCGACGGCTTCGGCGCCGGCGACCTCGGCGCAGTCGCCAAGCTGAAGGACGTGCAGACCGGCGACGTGCTCGTCGACGCGGAGCACGACCTCGAACCGCCGGCGCTCGGGTTCCCCGAGCCGGTGATGAGCTTCGCCGTCACCGCGAAGACGAAGGGCGACGAGGACAAGGTCGCGCAGGCGCTGCGGCGCCTCGGCGAGGAGGATCCGACGCTGCGCCTGTCGCGCGACTCGCAGACCGGGGAGGAGCTGCTCTCCGGCATGAGCCAGGTGCACGTCGAGGTGGCCGTCGACCGTGCGCGGCGGCGCTTCGGCGTCGAGATGGAGCTGCACCAGCCGCGGGTGCCGTACGTCGAGACGATCCGCTCGGAGGCGCGCGCTCACGGCCGCTACAAGAAGCAGACCGGTGGGCGCGGCCAGTTCGGCGACTGCCACATCGTGCTCGAGCCGATCGAGGGGCACGTCGGCTACGAGTTCGTCGACAAGATCGTCGGCGGCGTGATCCCGCAGGGGTTCCGACCGGCGGTCGACAAGGGTGTGCAGGAAGCGCTCCAGCACGGCGAACTCGCAGGCGCACCCGTGCAGGGCGTGCGCGTGACGCTCGTCGACGGCAGCTACCACAACGTCGATTCGTCGGAGATGGCGTTCAAGATCGCCGGCTCGATGGCGTTTCGCGCCGCGTACGAGAAGGCGCAGCCGACGCTGCTCGAGCCGATCATGGAGCTCGAGGTGACGGTGCCCGACGACGCGGTCGGGGCGATTAACGGCGACCTCAATTCGCGGCGCGGGCGCCTGCACGGCATGGAGCCCAAGGGCGGCATGACGACGATCAAGGCCGAGGTGCCGATGGCGGAGGTGCTCACGTACAACCAGGCGCTCGTGTCGCTCACGGGCGGCCGCGGCGACTACCACATGCAGTTCCTCCGCTACGAGGAAGTTCCCGCCCACATCGCGCAGAAGTTGATCGACGCGGCGAAGAAGGAGAAGGAGGCGGTGCCGGCGTAGTTTCGACGCGCCGTCTCCGGGTAGCGGCACCCCCGTGCGCCGCTCAGCTCTGGACTGGTTCCTCGACGCCGGGATCTGGATTCTCTTCGTCGTCCTGCTCGTGCCGGCGATCGCGCTCGGCTTCGTGCTCGGGCGGAGCGAGAAGCAGCAGACGAAGACGGTGGTGCAGACGCCCGCGATGGCGGCGAAGGCGCTGATCAAGCCGGCGCCGGCGTTCGCGGCCGGCGATCTCGCGAAGACGCCGGGCGACGACTGGCTCACGAACGGAGGCTCGCTTTCGAATGACCGGTTCTCGTCGCTCGACCAGATCGACGCGTCGAACGTGTCGCGCGTGAAGGGCGTGTGGCTGACCCACCTGCGGAAGTCGGGGTTGGCCGCGAAGTACTCCGCGGAATCGCAGCCGGTCGAGTACAAGGGCGTCATCTACGTCCCGACCGGGGAGGACGACGTCTTCGCGGTCACCGCCGACACCGGCGAGATTCTCTGGGAGCACAAGGGAGACCTCGACCAGACCATCTCGACCGTCTGCTGCGGCTGGGAGAGCCGCGGTGTCGCGCTCGGCGCGGGGAAGGTCTACATCGGCCAGCTCGACGGGAAGCTCGTCGCGCTCGACCAGAGGACCGGCGAGGTCGCGTGGCAGAAGCAGGTCGCGCGGTGGCAGCAGGGCGGGACGATCACGGGTGCGCCGCTCTACTACGACGGGATGGTGATCACCGGCATCTCCGGCGGCGAGTTCGGGATCCGTGGGCGTCTCACCGCCTACGACGCGAAGACGGGCAAGCTGCGCTGGCGCTTCTACACGATTCCCGGGCCGGGCCAGGTCGGGCACAACACGTGGCCCGCCGACCCGAAGATCTGGCAGCACGGCGGCGCGCCGATCTGGCAGACACCCGCCGTCGACCCCGAGCTCGGGATGATCTATTTCTCGACCGGCAACGCGTCGAATGACCTGGACGGAAGCAAGCGGCCGGGCAAGAACCTCTTCACGTCGTCGATCGTCGCGATCGACGCCCACACCGGTGCCTACCGGTGGCACTTCCAGCTCGTGCACCACGACATCTGGGATTACGACGCGCCGAGCCCGGTCGTCCTGTTCGACGTCGACGGCAAGAAGGGGCTCGGCGAGCCGTCGAAAACCGGCTGGCTGTACCTGCTGAACCGCGAGAACGGCAAGCCGCTCGTCCCGATCCACGAGCGGCAGGTGCCGCAGAGCCGCTACCAGCAGACCTGGGCGACGCAGCCGTTCCCCGCGAACGCGCCGTTCGTCTCGCACCGTGTGTCGCACGCGCAGTTCACACAGATCGAGAAGATCGCACGGGCTTCGGCAAAGGGCAAGGCGATCCGCGTCGTGAACGGCAACACGATCTTCGCCCCGCCGGAGCACGACCACTACGTCGTCGTCACGCCCGGCGCGCAGGGCGGCGACAACTGGCCGCCGTCGAGCTACAACCCGGACACGCACATGTTCTACGTGTGCGCGCAGTCGACCGTGAACGCCTCGATCGCGGGCTCGCTGGAGCACGAGGCGAAGCAGGGGCAGGTGCCGCCGGCGAACTTCGGCTCGATCTTCTCGGCGACCGGGTTCGCGACGAACCCGGGCACGCTCACGGCGATCGACGCCGCGTCCGGCCGCATCGTCTGGCAGCGCAACTGGGTAGGGGACTCGTGCTACTCCGGCACCTCGACCACACACGGCAACCTCGTCTTCGTCGGTCGAAACGACGGCGAGTTGCAGGCGTACAACGCCGCCAACGGAAAGCTCCTGTGGCGCTTCCAGACCGGTGCGGGCGCGAACAACACCGCGAGCTTCTTCACGCGCAACGGGAAGGAGTACATCGCGTTCTACGCGGGCGGTAACTCGCTCGCCGGCACCGCGCACGGAGACAATCTCTGGCTGTTCGGCCTCGACGGCACGCTGGGGCCGCTGGTGGCGCCGGGCTCCGGCACGGCCGTCGAGCATGCGGGCGAGGCGCCGAACAACTCGAAGCCCGCGAACCCGAACGCGGCGAAGCCGGGCACGGCTGATGCGGCCGCGGGCGCGCAGGTCTTCGCTGCCAATTGCTCCGTCTGCCACGGCGCCGACGGCCACGGCGGTAACGGCGGGCCAGACCTGACCTCGATCCCGTCGGCGAAGGACATGGCGGTCGTCGTCAAGCAGGTGACGAACGGCGGCGCCGGAATGCCTGCGTTCAAGGGAACCCTGAACAACACGCAGATCGATGACGTGGCGGCGTTCGTGACGCAGAAGATCACGAAGTAACGCCCTGCAAATCGCTACTGTCGGGCTGATGACACGGGTTACCCGGGTAACGGTCGAGCGGTCGTGCGCGATCTGCGAGCGGACGCTCCTGATGGGGGAGCGCGCGATTCGCTTCTCGCCGAACGGCGGGGGAGACTACGTCGACGTCTGCCCGCTCTGCGCCGAGACCGCCGTCGAGTACGGCTGGATCCGCGAGGGCGCCCCGACGACACCGACGGTGCCGACCGTGCGGAAGCGGCGGCGCGGCTTCCTCGCGGCGATCATGGGCACCAACCCGCGCGCGACCGAGGAAACGGTCGCGCCCGAGCCGATCCTACGGCGGCTGTCGGAGCAGGAGCTCTCGATGGTCGAAGCCGCGGATCTCTTCAACGGCTCGCAGTACCGGCGAACCGTCGGCGGCATCGGCAAGTCTCTCGGGCCGCCGCGCGTGTCCGTCGTCGTTCTCTCGGGCGTCAACGCGGAGGTGGTCGTGACGGTCGCATGGGACATCTCCTGGTACCAGTACCGCGTCTCCCCGGACTCCGAGAACCCGGTTCGCCTCGAGGACCGCGGCCACGATCCGGGCGAGCTCGAGGGCGGTTTCACGGAGTGGAACGCCCACATGGACGCAGACGGCCGGATCGTCCCGGACATCGCCCGGCTCTGAGGGCTTCGGGGTCTGGCGCTCGCCGCTCGGCGTCCTATATTGAGCGTTGTGATCTATTGCGTGATCCCGCGGGAGCTCGAAGCCGAGCTCTACGACAAGATGGTCGAGTACTACAAGGACAATCCGAACGTGACGGTGACGGTCGACCGCCGCGAAGGCCCGGATCGCCGCGCGGGCCAGGACGCCGGATCGTTCAAGGAGCGCCGCCTCACGCGCGACCGCCGCCGCGCCAGAGTTCCGGGCACGTTCCCGGACACCGACGTGCCGGAGGAGTAGACCTCGCTAGGATCGCCGTCGTGGCGACCGCAACCTTCGAATCGCTCAACCCCTCGACCGGCGAGACGATCGACTCGTTCCCGCGGTCGGGCGCGGACGACGTCGAGCGGGCGGTCGCGACCGCGCGCGCCGCGTTCGAGGAGTGGCGCCTCGTGCCCGCGCCGGAGCGCGGCAACATCCTCTTCCGCTTCGCGCAGATCCTCGAGCGCTCGAAGCCGGAGCTGTCCGACCTGATGACGCGCGAGATGGGGAAGGTGAAGGCGGAGGCGGGCGGCGACGTGCAGGAAGCGATCGACATGAGCTATTACATGGGCGGTGAGGGCCGCCGGCTGTCCGGACAGACGACTCCGTCCGAGCTGCGCGACAAGTTCATGATGAGCGTGCGGATGCCGGTCGGCGTCGTCGGCGCGATCACGCCGTGGAACTTCCCCATCGCGATCCCCGCGTGGAAGCTCTGCCCGGCGCTCGTCTGCGGGAACACGGTTGTCCTGAAGCCGGCGGAGGACACGCCCAAGCTTGCGCAGCGCTTCGTCGACCTCCTGTACGAGGCCGGCCTGCCCGAGGGCGTCGTGCAGATCGTGCACGGCTTCGGCGAGGAGGCGGGCGCCGCGCTCGTGCGCCATCCCGACGTGCCCATCATCACGTTCACCGGCTCGCGCGAGACGGGCGTGCTCGTGACGAAGAACGCGGCGGACGAGCTGAAGCACGTCCACCTCGAGCTGGGCGGCAAGAACGGCATCATCGTCATGGACGACGCGGACCTCGACCTCGCGGTCGACGGGATCGTCTGGTCCGCCTTCGGCACGGCGGGCCAACGCTGCACCGCCGCGTCGCGCGTGATCGTGCACCGCGCCGTTTACGACGCACTGCAGTCGAAGCTCGTCGCGCGCGCCGAGCGGATGCGCATCGGCGCGCCGTGGGAGGACGACACCGAGATCGGTCCGGTGATCAACGAGACCGCCGTCGAGAAGATCCACTCCTACACGGGTATCGGCAAGGACGAAGGCGCGAAGCTCCTGACCGGCGGCGAGCGCGTCGAGGGCCAGGGCTACTACTACCGGCCGACCGTGTTCGCCGACGTCGACCCGCACATGCGGATCGCACAGGAGGAGATCTTCGGCCCGACGACCGCGCTCATCCCCGTGGATTCCTTCGAGGAGGCGGTCGACGCCGCGAACAGCGTCCAGTACGGGCTCTCGTCGTCGATCTACACGCGTGATGTCAACAAGGCGTTCAAGGCGATGCGCGACCTGCAGACGGGCATCACCTACATCAACGCCGGCACGACGGGCGCCGAGGTGCACCTGCCGTTCGGCGGGATGAAACAGACCGGCAACGGCCACCGCGAGGCGGGGCAGGCAGCGCTCGACGTGTTCACCGAGTGGAAGTCGGTCTACGTCGACTACAGCGGCAAGCTGCAGCGCGCGCAGATCGACAACGCCGAGCATTCCGCGCCGCAATAGGTTTTGAAGGCGCGGCTCTTCACGGACGGCGGCGCGCGCGGCAACCCCGGCCCGGCGGCATTCGGGTTCGTGCTCGAGGCGGACGACGGAACGGTGCTCGCAGCCGAA
>JAICTB010000193.1 GCA_025936595.1 Thermoleophilia bacterium
CCGAGGATCACGCCTCCGGCGGACTCGTGCAGCCGCCGCGGCCCGAAGTCCGGCTCGAGCTCGCGGTCATCCACCCTCTGCTGCAGTCCTGCCGGGCCGCCGCGGCGGTAGTACGCGGGGCCTCGCTCCGGCGGCGCGTACACGAACACCGGCAGGCCGAGCTCGCGGCCGATCCGTTCGCCCGTGGCGGTGGCGGCGCGCCGCGCGCGCTCCATCTCGCCGGGTGCGAGCGGGACGAACGGCACGACGTCAACCGCGCCGATGCGCGGGTGCGCGCCCTCGTGCGCGCGCAGGTCGATCCGCTCGATCGCCACGGCGATGCCCGCAACCAGCGCGTCGGAGAGTTCGCTCTCCGACCCGACGAGGGTGTAGACGGAGCGGTTGTGGTCGGCGTCCGCGTGCACGTCGAGAAGGCGCGCGTGCGCGGACAGGGCGCTGCCGATCGCATCGATCGTCGCGCGATCGCGGCCCTCGCTGAAGTTCGGCACCGACTCGAGAGGCAGCACGGCCGTACTCTAGGAGTCGTGAAGGAGTACTACGACCTCCGGGCACCCACCTACGACGACTGGTACCTCGGCCGTGGCAGGTACGAGGCGCGCGACGCCGCCGCGTGGCAGCGCGATCTCACAGGGCTGACCAGGACGATCGAGGCTCTGCCCCCTGCGCGGACGCTCGACGTGGCCTGCGGCACGGGCTTCCTGACGCGGCACCTTCCCGGAAACGTAACCGGGCTCGACCAGAGCGCGCGGATGCTCGAGATCGCACAGCGCAGCGCACCGGAAGCGACGTTCCAGCAGGGAGACGGGCTCGCCCTCCCGTTTCCGGACGGGTCATTCGAGCGCGTGTTCACCGGCCACTTCTACGGGCACCTCGATCCCGAGAGCCGGACGCGCTTTCTGGCCGAGGCGCGCCGGGTCGGAGACGAGCTGATCGTCGTCGACGCCGCCGAGCGCCCCGATCACGAGCGTGAGGAGATCCAGCAACGCGAGCTTCCAGACGGATCCGTCTGGCCGATCCTGAAGCGCTTCTTCACACCGTCGTCGCTCGCCGAGGAGCTCGGCGGTGGGGAGACGGTCTATTCGGGGCCGTGGTTCGTCGTCGTGCGCGCGGCGCGTTGACGCGGTACCGCTCGATCGCGTCGATGAAGCGCGACCAGCGGACCTGCCGTGCCTGCATCGACGCCGGCTACCCGCTCGAGTCGTGGCCGGTGATCGCGCCGCGCGAGGGCCAGCGCGCCTATCTGTTCGGACAGGCGCCGGGCATCGTCGAGGGCGAGGAGCGCCGGCCGTGGCGCGGTCGCGCGGGCCAGACGCTCCGACGCTGGTTCGAGCTCGACGAGGACGCGTTCTACGAGACGTTCTACTGCGCGTCGGTGACGCGGTGTTATCCGGGACGGCAAGCGTCGGGTCGCGGCGACCGGGCGCCGACCCCGGAAGAACAGAGGCTCTGCTCACGCTGGCGCGACCACGAGTTGCGCCTCTTGCAACCGCAGCTCGTCGTCACGGTCGGCGGCCTCGCGGCACGCACGCTCCTCAACGTACGCAGCGTGACCGAGTGCGTCGGCGTGCGCTACGAGCTCGACGGCGTGCCGGCGGTGCCGCTCCCGCATCCGTCGGGCGCATCGAGCTGGCTGAACCTCCCGGAGAACAGGGAGCGTGTCGTCGCGGCGGTCGATCTGATCCGCAACGAGCTCGCGCGGCTGTGATCGCAGGGCGCGCCGGTACCCTCATCCTGTGGTCGAGACCCCGCGTTATCGCACGACGTTCGTTCGCCTGATCGGGTTTCTCCGGCCGTACAAGCTCTCGATGGGCATCTCGATCGTGCTCGCCGTCGGGTCGCAGGCGGCGGGCATCGCTGGGACGTTCCTCGCCGGGTCGGTCGCGGACGCGCTGCACCATCGCGAGCATCACCTGCTGCCGTGGCTCGTCGCGGCGATCCTCGCGCTCGGTGTGGTTCGCGCCGCAACGATGGCCGGCCGCCGGCTGATCGCGGGGAAACAGGCGCTCGCGGTCGAGCTGGACATGCGGACCGCCGTCTACGCGAAGCTCGTCCGGCTCTCGTTCGGCTTCTACGACCGCCACCAGACGGGACAGCTGATGAGCCGTGCGACGGTCGACCTGCAGGGCGTCCGCTTCTTCCTCGGCTACGGGCTCATCTTCTTCTTCCAGCACATCTTCACGATCGCCGGAGTCGCGCTCGTCGTGTTCTTCATCGACTGGAAGCTCGCGCTGATCTCGATCGCGATCTCGCCCGCGCTGATCGCCGTCGCGTATCGCTACAGCCACGTCTCGCATCCGCTGCTCCGCGACGTGCAGCAGAAAATGGCGGACGTCGCGACCGTCGCCGAGGAGAACATCGTCGGCGTTCACGTCGTCAAGTCGTTCGCACAGGAAGGCGCCGAGCAGACGAAGTTCGAGCATCGCTCGGAGGCCGTGTTCGGCCTGAGCGTCAAGGCGAACCGCCAGCGCGCGTTCTACGTGCCGATGCTCAGCTTCCTGCCGCTCCTCGCGCAGGCCGCGATCCTGGTCGTCGGCGGGCGCATGGTCGCGCACGGCTCGCTGTCCGTCGGGAGCTTCGTCCGCTTCAACCTCTTCCTCGCCATGCTCGTGATGCCGCTGCGCTCGCTCGGGATGTGGATCGGGCAGGCGCAGCGAGCGACAGCCTCGGGCGAGCGCATCTTTCAGGTGATCGACGAGCCGGAGGAGATCTCCGACACGCCGGGAGCACACGATCTGCCTGCCGGGTCGGGCCGGATCGCGTTCGAGAGTGTCACGTTCGGCTACGACGCGGCGCGGCCGGTGCTCCACGACATCGACCTGGAGCTCGAGGCCGGGAAGGTGGTCGCGCTGATCGGGCACACCGGGGCGGGAAAGACCTCGCTCGCATCGTTGATCCCCCGTTTCTACGACGTGCAGCACGGCTCGGTCTCGATCGACGGTGTGGACGTGCGCGAGGTGACGCTCGCCTCCTTGCGCCGCGAGATCGGCGTCATCGCGCAGGACCCGTTCCTCTTCTCCGCCACGGTGCGCGAGAACATCGCGTTCGGACGGCCCGACGCGACCGACGAGGATGTCGTTCGCGCCGCGCACCTCGCACAGGCGAGCGAGTTCATCGAGACGCTTCCGGAGGGCTACGACACGGTGATCGGCGAGCGCGGGATCACGCTCTCCGGCGGCCAGCGCCAGCGGGTCGCGATCGCGCGTGCGCTCGTCGTCGACCCGCGCATCCTCATCCTCGACGACGCAACGGCGTCCGTCGACGCGACCACCGAGGCCAAGATTCGCGAGGGGCTCCGCGAGGCGATGCGCGACCGCACGACGATCATCATCGCCCACCGGCTCTCGACGATCGCGCTCGCCGACGAGATCGTGGTGCTCGACGACGGCCGAGTCGTTGCGCGCGGGACGCAGGAGGATCTCGCCGAGTCGAACGACGTCTACCGCGAGATCCACGAGCACGGAATGCTCGAGCGCGTGTTCACGGAAGAGGTCGCGTAGTGCGCGTTCACCAGCCGGGCGGTCACCTGATGCGCGGCGGTCGCGCGGAGGTAGAGGACTGGTCGTGGGTGCGGACCAAGCGGCGGCTGTCGGCGCTCTACCGGCTGGCGCGGCCGTACAAGGGCCGCACGGCGATCGCGATCCTCGCGCTGCTCGGCGCGACGGGTGCGGGGCTCGCGCCCCCGTTCCTGGTCGGCCGGGCCGTCGACGAGGTGAGCAACGGCCACACGAGCCTTCTCGGCTGGCTCGTCCTCGCCTTCGTCGCGGCCGGGGTGCTGGGCATCGCCGCCAGCTACGCGCAGACGTACTTCACCGGCTGGACGGGCGAGCGGATGCTCGCCGACCTGCGCAACCACCTGTTCCGTCACCTGCAGCGGCTGTCGCTCGGCTTCTACGAGCGCAATCGCGCCGGGGTGATCATCAGCCGCCTCACGAACGACGTCGAGGCGCTCGACCAGCTCGTCACCGACGGCGTCAGCTCGCTCGTTCAGAACACGCTGACGCTCGCCGGGACGGCGGTGATCCTCTTCTTCCTCGACTGGCGGCTCGCGCTTGCATCGCTGACGGTGATGCCGGCGATGGCGTTCGCCACGGCGTGGTTCCGCAAGCGCTCGGGTCGAGCGTACCGCGGTGTGCGCGAGACGCTCGGTGCCGTGACCGCGACGCTCGCGGAGGACATCGCCGGCATGCGCGTCCTGCAATCGTTCACACGCGAGCCGGCGGCCCGCGTGAACTTCCGCGTGGTGAGTGACCGCTATCGCGCGTCGAACATGGAGACCGTCGTTCTCAACGGCGTCTACTTCCCGATCGTCGACTTCCTCTCGTCCGCCGCGACGGCGGTCGTGCTCGGCTACGGCGGCTGGCTTGCGTTCCACGGCCACGTCTCGATCGGGACGCTCGTCGCGTTCCTCGGGTACCTGACGAACTTCTTCGACCCGGTGCAGCAGCTCTCGCAGCTCTACAACACGTTCCTGTCCGCCGTCGCCGCGCTCGACAAGATCACGGATCTGCTGGACGAGGAGCCGGAGGTGCGCAACTCGGCGAACGCGGTCGAGCTGGGGCACATCGAGGGCCGCGTCGCGTTC
>JAICTB010000278.1 GCA_025936595.1 Thermoleophilia bacterium
CAGACCCCGGGTGTGCGCTTTGGACATGGCTCGATCGAACGGGAGATGGCGGCCCCGAGATCGACGACCGCTAGCCTCCGAACGTGGCCGCCCCCGTTCAGCGAGACCAGGAGCTCGAGCTCACGATCGACTCGCTCGCGTTCGGCGGCAACGGCGTCGGACGCCTCGACGGCTTTGTCGTCTTCGCCCGCGGCGGGCTGCCCGGCGACACCGTGCGCGCCCGCGTCACCAAGGTGCAGCGCCGCCACGCAGAGGCGCGCGTCACCGACGTGCTCGTCTCCGGGCCGCAGCGCGTCGACGCGCCGTGTGCGCACTACCCGGCCTGCGGCGGCTGCCGGTTTCAGGACCTCGCCTACGACGCCCAGGTCGCGGCGAAGGAGCAGTGGGTCGCAGATTCCCTGCAGCGGCTCGCAGGGCTGACGGCGCCGCCGCTCGAGCCGATCGTGCCCGCGGCATCGCAGTTCGGCTACCGCAACAAGATGGAGTACTCGTTCGCGCAGCACGACGACGGCCCGACGCTCGGCCTGCATCGCGCGGGCCGCTGGGACGAAGTGCTGCAGATCGACAAGTGCTGGCTGACGACCGACCTCGGCAACGCGATCCGCAATCGCATGCGCGAGTGGGCGCGCGAGGAGAAGCTGCAGGCGTACGACCAGGAGACCCACGAGGGCTACCTGCGCCACCTCGTCGTGCGAGAAGGCCGTAACACCGGGCAGGCGCTCGTCCAGCTCGTCACGGCGAGAGGCGAGCGCTTCGATCGCGAGCGGCTGATCGAAGTGCTGACCGAGTTTCCCGAGGTGCGCTCCATCCACTGGTCCGTGAACAGCGGCGTCGCCGAGGTGACGAACCTGCCGACCGAGCTCGTCTGGGGCGAGGACGCGATCGAGGAGGAGATCGGCGGGCTGCGCTTCCGCGTGCGGCCGAACGCCTTCCTGCAGACGAACACCGAGATGGCCGAGCAGCTCTACGGGATCGCACGCGAGTTCGCGGGGCTCCAGGGCGGCGAGACCGTCTACGACCTCTACTGCGGCATCGGCACTATCGGCCTCTCGATGGCGGCGAAGGCCCTGACCGTCTGGGGGATCGAGATCTCCGAGGAATCCGTCGCGTGCGCGATCGAGAACCAGGAGCTGAACGCGATCGGGAACACCGCGTTCTTCGCCGGCAACGTCGGCGAGGTGCTGTCGGACCTGCGCACGCGGGCCGGCGACCCCGACGTCGTCGTCGTCGACCCGCCGCGCGCGGGTCTCGCCGGCAAGGCGCTGAAGCGGCTCGGCGAGATCGGAGCGCCGCGTGTCGTCTACGTCAGCTGCAACCCGACGACGCTCGCGGGCGACGTCAAGCGTCTCGGCGACGTCTACGGCTACGAGCTCACGCGTGCGCGGCCGGTCGACATGTTCCCGCATACGCCGCACGTCGAGTGCGTCGCCCTGCTCGAGCACGCGTGACGACCTACGTCTGCAAGGCCTGCGGCACGCAGTACCCGCCCAGCGAGGACCCGCCGGGCGCGTGCCCGATCTGCGAGGACCCGCGGCAGTACATCCCGCACGACGAAGGCCAGGTCTGGCTCGAGTGGCCGGAGCTCGTGCGCGGGCACAAGGCCGACATCCGCGACGACCACGGCATCCTGGGCATCGGCTGCGAGCCGTCTTTCGCGATCGGCCAGCGCGCGCTCCTTGTCAAGTCGGGCGCAGGCAACGTCCTCTGGGACTGCATCACGCTCCTCGACGACGAGATCGCCGAACGCCTCCGCGCCGAGGGCGGTCTCGCGGCGATCGCGATCTCGCATCCGCACTACTACACCGCGATGATCGAGTGGGCGAAGACCTTCGGCTGCCCCATCTACCTGCACGAGGCCGAGCGCAAGTGGGTGATGAGACCAGATCCGGCCGTCCGCTTCTGGGACGGCGAGACCCGCGAGCTGGGAGGGGGGCTGACGCTGATCCGCTGCGGCGGCCACTACGAGGGCGGGCAGGTGCTTCACTGGGGTGAGCGGGGCGCGCTCCTGAGCGGCGACATCGTCCAGGTGATCCCGGATCGC
>JAICTB010000199.1 GCA_025936595.1 Thermoleophilia bacterium
CCGGAGCGCGTGCGGGAGCTCGTGACCGGGCGGACGAAGGCGATCGTGCCGGTCGACCTGTACGGGCAGCCGGCCGATCTCGACGAGCTCGCCGCGCTCGGCGTCCCGATCGTCGAGGACGCTGCGCATGCGGCCGAGTCGCGCTATCGCGGACGCAAGATCGGGTCGATCGCCGACCTCACGTGCTTCTCGCTCTACGCGACGAAGAACATCGCCGCCGGCGAGGGCGGGCTGATCGCAACCAATCGCGACGACCTTGCCGAGGCGCTCGACGACCTGCGCGTGATGCGTCGCGGCCACGGCTCGCTGTACGACATCGCGGTCCCCGGCTACAAGGCGAACCTGAGCGACGTGCTCTCGTCGATCGCGCTCGTCCAGCTCGACAAGGTCGAGGAGCACGCCGCGATCAGGAGGCGGCACCGGGCGATCTACGACGAAGGCCTCGACGGGCTCGAGGGCGTCGAGCCGGTAGCTCGCGACGAGCGTGACGTGCATGCGAACCACCTCTACGTCGTGCGCGTCAGCTTCGCCGGCCGCGACGAGGTGCAGCGCGCGCTCACCGACGAGAACATCGGCACGTCGATCCACTTCCTGCCGGTGCACCTGCTGAGCGCCTATCGCGACCGGCTCGCGCCGCACCAGCCGCCGCTCCCGGTCACGGAGCAGGCGGGCGCGGAGGTGCTCTCCCTGCCGTTCTCGCCCGCGCACACCGATGACGACGTGCGCGACGCCGTCGCTGCATTCCGCCGCGTGCACGCGCGCCTCACCGAATGAAGCGCTGGCTCCGCCCGGTCGCGACGGTCGTCGTCTCCGCCGCGGCTGGGGCGTACATCCTCGTCAAGATCGACATCGACAAGACGCTGCACATCATCGGCTCGGCGAGCGTGCCGTGGGTGCTGATCTCCGTGTTCTTCACGCTCGTCACCGTGCCGCCGATGGCGTGGCGCTGGCAGCGCCTGCTCGAGGCGCGGGGCGTGCACGAGCCGCTCCGCTGGCTGGTGCGCGCGTACTTCGTCTCCTACGCGGTCGGGCAGGTGCTGCCGACGTCGGTCGGCGGCGACGCGTCGCGCATCTACGAGACCGCACGCCGCAATCCCGGCTTCGCGACTCCGATCACCGGCTCGGTGCTGCTCGAGCGTGCGCTCGGCGGCGCCGTCACGCTCGTGCTCACCGGCATCGGCTTCCTGCTCGCGATCGGCCGCTACTCGATCGGGCCGTACCTGTGGATCGAGGCGGTGTTCGTCGTCGGGACGGTGGCGGCCGGCGTCGTCTTCTTCTCACGCCGTGTGCGCACGCGGCTCGGCTTCGTGGTCGTGCTGTCGCGCTGGCTGCACATCGAGAAGCTCGTGCGCGCGGTCTACGAGGGCATTCACGGCTACCGCGAGCACGTCGGCACGCTCCTCGTAGTCTCGGCGGTCACGTTCGTCATGCAGTTCTCGCGTGTCGTCGCGATCTACGCGTCGGCGCGCGCCGTCGACATCCACCTGTCGCTGCTCCCGTACATCGTGCTCGGCCCGCTGCTCTTCCTCGTCATGCTCGTGCCGTTCACGGTGAATGGGCTCGGCGTGCGCGAGGCGTTCTTCGTCAGCTTCCTCGGCAAGCTCGGGATCGCCGCCGACCCCGCCTTCGCGTGCGGCTTCCTGTTCTTCGTGATGACCGTCCTGCTCGCGCTGCCGGGCCTCGCGGTGCTGCTCTGGGAGGGGTTCGCGGGCCGCGGCAAGGTGGCCGATGGAACCACCTGACGTCAGCGTCGTCGTCGTCACCTACAACGCATTGCCGTGGCTCGAGCAGTGCCTCGACTCCGTGCGCGGGCGCGACGTCGTCGTCGTCGACCATGGCTCGACAGACGACACCGTCGCCTTCGCGCGCGGGCGCGGCGTGCGCGTGATCGAGCAGGAGAACAAAGGGATGGGCGGCGGCAACAACGCGGGCATGCGTGCGACCGGCGGCCGCTACTACTTCCTGCTCAACTCGGACGCGTGGGTGCGTGACGGCGGGCTCGAGAAGCTCGTCGAGTTCGCGGACGCGCATCCCGAGGCTGCGGTCGTCGGGCCGAAGCTCCTGAACCCCGATGGGTCGCTGCAGCGCTCGGTCCGGGGCGAGCCGACGCTCTGGCGCCTCGCCACCGAGTACCTCTTCATCCGCAAGCTGGCGCCGCGCTCGCGCCGGCTGAACCCGCTCTACCGCGGCGATTTCGCGCACGATCGCATCGCGGCGGTCGACTGGCTCTACGGGCCTGCGCTGCTCGTGCGCCGCGAGGCCGCCGACGCGGTGGGCCTCTTCGACGAGGACTTCTTCATGTTCAGCGAAGAGGTCGACTGGATGACGCGCTTCCGCCGCGCGGGCTGGAGCATCGTGTTCTTCCCCGAGGCGGAGGTCGTGCACGTCGGCGGCGCGTCGCACGGCGGCAACCTGTACGTGGAGAACCTGCGCGGCCACCTGCGCTTCATCGCGAAGCATCGCGGCACCCGCGATGCCGAGCGCGTGCGCAGGCTGCTGCTCTGGTCGCTGCGGCTGCGCGCAGCGCTCCTGCGGCGTGAGGACTACCGCGAAGGCGCGCGGTTCCTCGCGTCCGGCAACGTGCGCACTCTTCTGTCGAAGTGACCGCCGACGTAGCGCCCTCCCTGTCGCGCCCCGCCGGGGGCCGCAAGTGATCGAGTACCTCCGCCTCGCCTTCGGCACCGTCGTCGTGCTGCTTCCCGGCATGGCCGTCGCGCGCGCGTTCCGGCAGCGCTCCACGTCGGCGACGCTCGCATGGGCGCTCGCCTGCGTCTTTGTCGCGTGGACGGCGGTCTTCGCGTTCCACCGCTCGATCCACCTCGCGGTCGTCGTGCTCGCCGTCCTGTTCGTCGTCGCAGTGGCGGTCGCAAGGCGCGAGCGCGGTTCGCTCCACGAACCAGGTTCGCGAGTCGGGGCGTGGGCCGTCGGCGTCGTGCTCGGCTGGTTCCTGTGGCACGTCGAGGGGCCGGTGATCGGCGACGGGCTCTTTCACGAGGCGCGTGTGCGGAAGCTCGTCGACCTGACGAGCCTGCACCTGACGAGCGTCGACGAGTTCAGAGACGGCGGGTTGCACCCCGGCTATGCGTTCCCGCTGTGGCACGGCTTCCTTGCCCTCGTCTCGTGGTTCTCCGGCGTCGATGCCGGCCAGGTCGTGCGGCACGAGCCGTCGCTGCTCGCGCCCATCGCGTGTCTCGTCGCCTGGGAGGCGGGCGTCGCCGTCTTCGGCTCGCGCTGGGCGGGCGCGAGCGTGGTGCTCCTCTCGCTCGCGGTCTTCTGCTTCGGACCGGGCGACGGCGGCTCGTACGCGACGCTCGCGCTGCCCGGCACGACGACGCGGCAGCTGCTCGTCCCGGCGGCGATCGTGCTCTTCTTCACCGCGTCGTCGTGGCGCGGTTACGCGGCGGTGGCCGCGATCTTCGGCGCGATCGCGTTCACGCATCCGACCTACGCGCTCTTCCTCCTGATCCCGCTCGTGACGCTCGTCGTCTGGCGCTGGCGCGCCTATGTCGCGGCGATCGTCCCGACCGGGCTCGTCCTGCTGTGGCTGAAGCCCGTCGTCGACGAGACGGTCGCCCGGGACCCGAGCAGGGGCGAGAACGCGCGGGCGATCTCGCAGTACGCGGACCAGCTCGTGATCTCGAGCCCGCACCACTTCCGGCTCGCGCCCGAGGTGCTCGGCCGGAGCGGCATCGTCGCGGTCGCCGCGCTCGTCGTGCTGCCGCTCTGCGCGCTCGCCGTGCGGCGTCGCTGGGCCGTGTTCGCGCTCGGCGGCTCGCTGCTCGTGATCGTCCTGATGGAGGTGCCGTGGCTCTTCGTGCACTTCTCGGACGCGGTCTCGCTCTCGCAGTCGCGGCGCGCTGCCGGTTTCGCGCCGCTCGCCTTCGCGCTCGTCGGCGCGACCGCGCTGCTCGCGCGCAGGTGGCTCGTCCTGCCGGTGGCGCTCGCCGCTGGGATCGTGTTGCAGCAGCTGTGGCCCGGCGACTTCGAGCTCGGCCTGCACCACGGCGGCCCCGCCGCTGCGACCTGGATCGCGCTCGCCGGCGGGCTTGCCGGGCTGGCGTATGCGCTCCTGCGCCGCCCCGGCCCGCCGCGCGAGCACTACGGCATCGGCGCCGCGGCGGCGCTCTGCTTCGTCCTTCCCGTATTCGTGCACGGCGCATTGCACTGGAGCCCGAGCCCGGCCGCCGATCCGCACGCGCTCTCGCCGCGGCTCGTCCACCGGCTGCGGACCGTCGTGCCGGAGGGCTCCGTCGTCCTCGCCGACTTGCAGACGAGCTACCGCGTCGCCGCCGTCGCGCCGCTGTACATCGTCGCGGCGCCGGTCACGCACGTCGCCAACACGACGAAGAACCTCCCCTACGTCCGGCGCAAGGC
>JAICTB010000072.1 GCA_025936595.1 Thermoleophilia bacterium
ATCCGCGAGCTGCAGCTCTGGGACGCCGACCTCGAGCAGACGTTCGGCGACGTGGAGGAGGTCGCGCGACGCTGCCGCTTCTCCGACTGCGCGCACGACCAGGAGCCCGGCTGCGCGATCCGCGACGCGCTCGCCGACGGCTCGCTCTCGTACGGGCGCTGGCAGAGCTACGTCAAGCTCCAGCGCGAGCTGGAGGCGATCGAGGCGAGGCGCAACCACCTGCTGCGACAGGAACGTGTGCGGGAGTACAAGATCCGGGCACGCGCGAACCGGCCCAAGAAGAAGAAGCGCTGACCCCGCCCCGCGTCCTAGAGGACGCGGTCGAGCTCGCGCTGCCCGACCCCGGGCACCGCTTTCACGAGGTGGTGCTCGGGCAGGAGCTGGTTCGGCCGCGCCCGGGGCCTGCGTTCGAGTGGCAGGACGGCGTGTGGCGGCTCACGTTCCCGCGCCCAGCGGCTGCGGACCGCATGGAGTACCTGCTCGGGATCGACGGCGCGTTCGCGCCTGACCCTGCCAACCCCCTGCGTGCCGGCGGACCGTTCGGCGACAAGTCGGTCGTCGAGTGGCCCGGGTACAGGCGCCCGGAGTGGCTCGACACGATCGCCGACGCCGGACCGGTGGAGGAGCTCGAGCTGCGCTGCCGCCGCCTCATCGCGCGGGTGCGCGTCCTTCTCTACGCGACACCGGAGCCGCCCGGCGCGGAGGCGCCGCTCCTCGTCGTGCACGACGGGCCCGAGTACGCCGAGTACGCCGGGCTCACGCGCTTCCTCGACGCGATGAGCTGGGAGGAGCGCATCCCGCCGCTGCGCGCCGCGCTCGTCCAGCCGGTCGACCGCAACGAGACCTACTCGGCGTCGGCGCTCTACGCCGGTGCGCTCGTGCGCGAGCTGCTGCCGCAGATCGCGCGCCAAGCGCCGCACGGGCTCCGCGTCGGCATGGGCGCGAGCCTCGGCGCGCTCGCGATGCTGCACGCGCACCGCCGGCACCCGAAGTCGTTCGACGGGCTGCTGCTCCAGTCCGGCAGCTTCTTCCAGCAGCGTTTCGACAAGCAGGAGTCGACGTTCCCGCGCTACCGGCGGATCACGCGTTTCGTCGGCAGCGTGCTGCGAGGGGCCGCCGCCGAACGCGCGATTCCGATCGCCATCACCTGCGGCGCCGCCGAGGAGAACCGGGCGAACAACGAGGCGGTCGCGGAGGCGCTCAGCGCGCAGGCGTACCCCGTCTGGCTCGCCGAGATCCGCGACGGCCACACGTGGACCTGCTGGCGCGACTCGCTCGACCCGCACCTGCCGGCGCTGATCGAGGCGGTCACATGACGCGGCGGGAGATCGAGATCGACGGCGGCCGCATCCTCGCCTACGGCCACTACGGTCGGCCCGTCGTCGCGTTCCCCTCGGAGAACGGCGAGGCCGCCGACTGGGAGGAGCGCGGCATGGTCGACGTCCTCGCGGGACTGCTCGACGCCGGCAAGCTGAAGCTCTACTGCATGCCGTCGTTCGACCGCGAGAGCTGGACGCGCGGCGACCTGTCGCTCGAGGCGCGCGCGCAGCGGCACGGCCACTACGAGTGGTGGGTGCTGACGCGGCTCGTGCCGTTCGTGCAGACCGACGCGCACACGCACGAGCTGATCGCGACCGGGACCTCGTTCGGCGCCTACCACGCCGCCAACTTCTGCCTCAAGCGCGCCGACCTGTTCCCGCTCGCACTGTGCCTGAGCGGCGTCTACGACGTGTCGGTACAGGCTGGCGGCGAGCGCGGCGACGCGGTCTACTTCAACAACCCGATGGACTACGTCGCGCATCTCGACGGCGAGCACCTCGACTGGCTGCGTGCGCAGGCTTCGCTGCTTCTCGTCTGCGGCCAGGGGCAGTGGGAGGACACGACCGGCGCGCTCGATTCGACGCGGCGGTTCGGCTCGCTCCTCGCGGAGAAGGGGATCCGCCACGAGGTCGATCTCTGGGGGCACGACGTGCCGCACGACTGGCCGTCCTGGCGGCGGCAGATCGTCCATCACCTGGCGCGCTTTGTCTAGGCGCGAGCACATCATCGGGCTGCTCCTCGGCACCGAGGAGGACTGGCCGGCGGCCTTCGAGGCGCTTGTCGCGCGGCTCGGGCCGGTCGCCGGTCACGAGTTGCGCACGGAGCGGATCGTCAACGAGCCGTTCGACCTCCGCTACCGGCCGCGCTACACGCTCGTCATCGACAGGCTCGCGTGGTGGTACGACCTGCCGCGCGCGTGGCTGAAGAAGGTGTCGCTGATGGACGACGTCTACCTGCTGAACAACCCTTTCACCTTCCAGGCGATGGAGAAGCACTCCGCCTACTGCGCGCTGATGCGGCTCGGGATCCGCGTGCCGGAGACGTGGCTGATCCCGCACAAGGTGCCGCCGGACAACCCGCGCTTCCAGCCGACGGCCGAGCGGTACAACGCCGCGTTCGACCTCGAGGCGATCGGCGCGCAGGTCGGCTTCCCGCTCTTCATGAAACCGTTCGACGGAGGCCAGTGGGTCGGCGTGTCGCGCGTCGGGTCCGCCGACGAGCTGCGCGCGCGCTACGACGAGTCGGGCGAGCGGCTCATGCATCTCCAGACGGCGCTCGAGGACTTCGACGTCTTCGTCCGCTCGCTCTCGATCGGCGCGGAGACGATGTCCATGTGGTTCGACCCGTCGAGGCCGATGCACGACCGCTACCAGGTGCGTCACGACTTCCTGACGCCGGAGCTCGGCGACGAGATCGTCACGATCTCGCGGCTCGTCAACGCGTTCTTCCGCTGGGAATTCAACTCCTGCGAGACGATCGTCAAGAACGGCATCGCCTATCCGATCGACTACGCGAACGCCTCTCCGGACGTCGCGTTGACCTCGCTGCACTACTACTTCCCGTGGGCGATCACGGCGCTCGTCCGGTGGAGCGCCTTCTGCGCGGTCACGCGGCGCGAGATGCTCGTCAACCAGAACTCGCGCGCATACTTCGAGTGGGGCGACCGGGACGATCTCTCCTACGACGAGAAGCTCGCCGCCTACCGGAAGCTCGCCGACGCGTACTTCCAGGTCGAGGCTTACGAGGAATTCTGCGTAAAGCACCTCTCGCACCTGCCCGCGATCGCGCACGAGTGGTTCGCCTCGGCCGAGTTCGACGACGTGCTCGTCCGGACCGTGCGCTCGACGTTCCCGGCGCACGAGCAGGAGCGGTTCGTCGAGCACTACCGCGGCCTGCTCGCTGCCTGGGCGCGCGACAACTCGATGGTGTAGGTTCGCACGGTCACTGCGGCGCCCGTCCGAGAGGAGGCCCCGTAGATGGCAACCACGACGATCGCGATGCACATGCTCGGCAAGCTGCCGGTCCGCACCGACGTGCGCACGCTCGCACTCGCACGCTACGTCGACCGCGCGAAGCTGCCGGCGCCGCCCGACGACCTCGACGAGACCACCCACGTCGAGGACTGGCCGATGTATGGGAACGACCGCATCGGGGATTGCACGATCGCCGCGGCGGCGCACATGATCGAAGCGTGGACGGCCGCGGGACATGGGCGCGCCGTCGAGGTGACCGAGGCGTCGGTGCTCGGCGCGTTCGACCGGGTGAAGCTCGTCGATCCGGCGACCGGCGAGGAGGGGGCGGTCGTGCTCGACGTGCTCCGCATGTGGCGCAAGACCGGCATCGACCGCCACCGCATCGGCGCGTTCGCGCGGCTACCGGTGCACGACCACGAGCTCCTGCGCACCGCGGCGTGGCTCTTCGGCGGGCTCTACCTCGGCCTGCAGCTGCCGATCAGCGCGCAGCGGCAGGCGACGTGGGACTGGACCGGCTCGCTGTCCGGGCCTGCGATGCCCGGCTCGTGGGGCGGCCACGCCGTCGACGTCGTGCGCTACGGGCCGACGTCGCTCACGGTCGTCACGTGGGGGCGGCTGCAGGAGATGACGTGGTCGTTCTCGGATCGCTACGTCGACGAGGCGTACTGCATCCTCTCGCCGGACTTCCTTCTGGGGGATCAGGCTCCGAATGGGTTCGACCTGGAGGCGCTGAAGGCGGACCTGGCACTCGTGACCGCGTAACGTGGCGGCATGGCCGACGCCGCGATCCTCGTGGTCGACGACGACCCGCCGATCAGACGGATGCTCGACCGCACGCTCGCCGCCGAGGGATACAGGATCGAGACCGCAGGCGACGGCGGCGAGGCGCTCGCCGCCGTCGAGCGGTCGGCACCGGACCTGGTCGTGCTCGATGTCGCGATGCCCGGCCTCGACGGGCTCGCCGTCTGCCGGCGCATACGCGGCAAGGGGCTCGCGACGCCGGTGCTGCTGCTCACGGCGCGGGACGAGGTGGGCGAGCGCGTCGCAGGCCTCGATGCGGGTGCCGACGACTACCTCGTCAAGCCGTTCGCCACCGAGGAGCTGCTCGCGCGCGTGCGCGCGCTGCTGCGGCGCGGGCACGCTCCGGAGGAGCTGCTCGCGCTCGGCGACCTGACCTTCGACCTCGCGACGCGAACCGTGCAGCGCGGGTCGCACATCCTTCGCCTGAGCGCGCGCGAGGCGGACCTGCTCGAGCTGCTCCTCCGCAACCCACGCCGCGTCGTCACGCGCGAGCAGGCCGTTGCGCAGATCTGGCGTGGCGCGACGCGCGCGAACACGGTCGACCGGCACGTGACGAACCTCCGCCGCAAGCTCGGCGACCCGCCGCTGATCGAGACGATCCGCGGCGTCGGCTTCGTGATCGGGCGATGAGCCTTCGGCTCCGCTCGATCTTTGCGGCGGCGCTCGCGACGATGATCACGGTCGCCGTGCTCGGCTCGGCGATCGACGTGCTCGTCGCGCGGCACCTGAGAGGAGAGCTCGACCGGACGCTGCGCACGCGCGCGGTCGAGGTTGCACAGCTCGCCGCTTCTGCACCTTCGCTGCTGACGACGCCGGGCGCGCTCGACTCGCCGGTCGGCGCGACGCAGGCGATGGTCGAAGTGGTCGACGCCCGCGGGCGCATCGTCGCCCGCTCGCTGTCGCTCGGCGGCCGCGTGCTCCCACAGGCGGTCGCGCGCGAGGCGATTCGAGGCGGGCGCGCCCGCTTCACGAGCGTCGACGTCGGCGATCAGAAGCTGCGGGTGTACGCCGCACCGCTCGCGACCGTGTCCGGGCCTGTATCCGGCGGCGGCGTGATCGTCGGAGCGTCGACAAACGGGCTCATGGACACGATCCGCGCTCTCCACGCGCTGACGCTGCTCGCCGCACTGGGTGCGGCGGCGGTCGGCGCGGCGGCGATCGCCTTGCTGATGCGCGGCGCGTTGCGACCGCTCGCGCGGCTCGACCGGGCCGCGGACGAGATCGGGCGAACCGGCGACGCGCGCCGCCGGCTTCCCGCCCCGGATCGCGCGGACGAGGTCGGCCGGCTTGCGACGACGCTCAACGCGATGCTCGAGAGCCTGGAGACCGCGCGCGAGGCGGAGCGCCGCTTCGTCGCCGATGCGTCGCACGAGCTGCGGACGCCGCTGACGGCGCTGCGCGGAAACGTCGAGCATCTCGCGCGCCACGGCGCGACGCCCGCGCTCGTCGCGGACCTGCAGGCGGACGCCGAGCGGCTCGCCCGGCTCGCCGACGATCTGCTGGCACTGTCGCGCGAGGAGGCGGCACCGGCTCCCGACGAAGACGTCCGGCTGGACGAGCTCGCACAGGAAGCAGCGGCGGCGGACGTCGACGTGGCGACCGTTCCGGTGGTCGTGCGCGGCGACGGCGCCGCGCTCGGCCGCGCGCTGACGAATCTCGTGGACAACGCGCGGCGGCACGGCCGCGGGCGCATCACCGTCACGGTCGGGGAGAGTGACGGCCTCGCAACGCTGAGCGTCGAGGACGAGGGCACGGGCATCGCGCCCGCCGACCGGGAGCGTGTCTTCGAGCGTTTCGCGGGACGGGGCTCGGGGCTCGGCCTGGCGATCGTGCGGGCGACGGCCGAACGGCACGGCGGCCGCGCATTCGCCGACGGCGCGCGCGTCACGATCGAGCTCGTCAGGAAAGCTTCAGAGAGCACGCGCAATGCTTCCGGACAGGACCCGAGGAAAGGACCACCGTGAAGCTCTTCCGCACGCTCTCGACACCGCGTCTCGTCCTGCTCGCCTGCGCCGTCGCGATCGCGGTTGCCGGCGGAGCGCTCGCCGTCGCCGCACGCGGCGGCGGCGGCGCGACGCCGCCGCCGAAGCCGCTCGCGAATGCGATCCACGACGCGCTCGCGGCGCCGGCGCCTGCTGGCGTGACCGCGCGCATCGCCTTCACGAACAACCTCTTCCCCTCGGGCGCGCTCGCCGGCCAGGCCGGATCGGCGCTGATGTCGAGCGCGAGCGGGCGCCTCTGGGCGAACGAGGACGGAGGGCGCCTGGAGCTGCAGTCGGACGCCGGCGACACGCAGATCGTCTGGAGCGACCGGAAGGTGACGGTGTACGACGCGACGTCGAACACCGCCTACGTCGGCGACCTGCCTGCGAAGTCCGGCACGGACGGTGGGACTTCGACCGTGCCGACGCTCGACAGGATCTCGACCTTCCTCACCGGGCTCGCGAAGCACTGGTCCCTCTCCGGCGCCGAGCCCTCGAACGTCGCCGGCGAGGAGGCGTACACCGTGCGTGTCTCGCCGAGCCACGACGGCGGGCTGCTCGGCTCGGCGCGACTCGCCTGGGACGCAGTGCACGGCGTTCCGCTGCGCATCGCTGTGTATGCACAGGGCTCGTCGTCTCCGGTCCTGGCGCTCGAGGCGACGAGGATCTCGTTCGGCGCCGTGCCGTCGTCGGATATCGACGTCGCGCCGCCCGCGGGCGCGAAGATCGTCGACCTCTCGTCCCACGTCGGCCCGGGCTCCGGCTCCGCCGGCGTGAGCGGTGCTGCGCCGGTGACCGGGCTTGCTGCGGTGCAGGCGGCTGCGCCGTTCGCCGTCGTCGCGCCGGACACGCTCGTCGGGCTCCCGCGCCGCGACGTGCGCCTGGTCGGCCCGGCGGACGGCAGGTCGGCGCTCGTCGTGTACGGGCAAGGGTTGGGCGCGATCGCCGTCGTCGAGCGCAAGCAGGAGGCTGCGGGTACCGGCGACGGCGGCATGCTGACGGCGTTGCCGTCGATCTCGCTCGACGGTGTGACCGCGCACGAGCTTGCGACCCAGCTCGGCACGGTGCTCGGCTGGAACCGGGCGGGCGTCACGTACGTGCTGGCGGGATCGATCCCGTCCTCTGCGGCCGAAGCGGCGGCGCGCGCACTGAGCTCTACATGAGCGACGCGCCGCCGATCGAGCCGATGCCGATCGAAGCGTGCGGGCTCGTCAAGCGCTACGGCGACATCGTCGCGGTCGATCACGTCGATCTGTCCGTCGAGCGCGGTGATGTCTTCGGCTATCTGGGCCCGAACGGCGCGGGCAAGACGACGTCGCTGCGCATGCTCCTCGGGCTGATCCGCCCGACCGCGGGAGCGGCGCGCCTGTTCGGTCGCGACCCGATCGTCGACGGAGCGCGCGCGCTCGACGGCGTGGCCGGGTTCGTCGAAGGGCCGAGGTTCTACCCGTATCTCTCCGGGCGCCGTAACCTGCGGCTGCTCGGCGACCTGGACGGCGGCGTGCCCGCGGCGCGCATCGACGAGGTGCTCGACGTGGTCGAGCTGCGCGACCGCGCGAAGGACCGCGTCGGCGGCTACTCGCACGGCATGCGCCAGCGGCTCGGCATCGCCGGCGCGCTGCTGCGCGACCCGAGGCTGCTCCTCCTCGACGAGCCTGCAACCGGGCTCGACCCGGGCGGCATGCGCGACATGCGGGAGCTGATCAAGCGCCTTGCCGCCGACGGGATCACGATCCTTCTCTCGAGTCACATCCTCGCCGAGGTCGAGGAGCTCTGCAATCGCGTCGCGATCATCCGGACGGGGCGAATCATCTACGAAGGCCGCCTCGACGAGCTGCTCCAGAGCGCGGGCGGCGGGTATCTCCTGCGCGCGAGCGACCCCGAGCGTGCGCGCGCGGTGCTGCTCGCGCACGGGATCGACGGCGTCCAGGTCGTCGAGCGTGAGCTGCGCTTCCAGGCGGACGCCGCGACCGTCGAGGCTGCGAGCGTCGCCCTCGGCAAGGCGGGCATCGGCATCTCGCTGCTCGCCCCCCATACGGCGACGCTCGAGGAGCTCTTCCTCGGCATGACGGAGCAGGCTGCGTGACCCGCGTCTACAAGTGGGAGGTGCTGAAGCTGCTCGCGCAGAAGCGGACGTACCTCGGGCTCGGCGCGGCGATGCTCGTGCCGCTGATCTTCGTCGTCGTCCTGACCTTCAGGTCGGGCGGCCCGAACGACATCCCGCTCGGGCGTTCGATCCGAGACACCGGCCTCGCGACGCCGTTCGTCGTCCTCTTCTTCATGTCGATCTGGGCGTTCCCGCTGATCACGGCGCTCGTCTCGGGCGACATCGTCGCGGCGGAGAGCCACAACGGGACGCTCAAGACGATCCTCACGCGCTCGCGCGACCGCGGCGAGATCTACGCGGCGAAGGTCCTCGCCGCGTTCACCTACACGGCGCTCGTGATCGCGGCGATGGGCGTCGTCGGCGTCGTCGCGGCGAGCATCGAGTGGGGCTTCAACGACCTGACGTCGCTGTCCGGCACCACGGTGAGCGCCTGGCACGGTCTCGGCCTGCTCGCGGCGAGCCTCGCGATCTATGCGTGGCCCATGGCGGGGATCGCGGCGTTCGGCCTCTTCCTCTCGACCGTCACGCGGAACAGCGCCTCCGCCGTCGTCGGCACGTTGCTGTGGGCGCTCCTGATGCAGCTGCTCGGCGTGCTGCCGGGGACGGAGTCGATCAGGCCGTATCTGCTCGGCGAGCAGTTTCAGGCCTGGCACGGCTTCCTCCGCACGCCCGCCGACTGGACGCCGGTCGTGCGCGCGCTCTGGGTGTGCGCGTTCTACGTCGGCGTGCCGCTCGCGGCGGGCTACCTCGTCTTCCTGCGCCGCGACGTCGCGGGCGAGTAAGAGCGGTCAGGCGTGCGCGGTTTCCGGCGCTCGCTCGCGCTCCGCGCGCATGACGGACACAGCGGCGAGGATGAGCGACAGGTGCGTGAGCGCCTGCGGGAAGTTTCCGAGGAACGCGCGCGTCTCCGGGTCGATTTGCTCGGAGTAGAGCCCGACGTCGTTCGACGCCTCGAGGAGCTGCTCCATCAGCGCGCGCGCCTCCTCGGTCCGCCCGAGGCGCGCGAGTGCGTCGACGAGCCAGAACGAGCACGCGAGGAAGCAGCCTTCCTCGTTGCGCAGGCCCGTCGTGCGGTAGAGGAACGGCCCGTTGCCGAGCTCGCGTTGTAGCGCCTCGACGGTCGAGACGAAGCGGTCCTCGGTCACCTCGAAGTACCCCCAGCGCGCGGCGAGCAGGATGCTCGCATCGAGCTCGTCACTGCCCGGGTAGAAGACGTACGCGCCGCGGTGCTCGGACCAGCAGCTCTCCTCGATCCAGGCGTGGATCTTCGCGCGGTCGCGGCGCCAGGTCTTCACGTGCCGGTCCGGAAGGCGGCCGTTCTCGGCCAGCTCGATCGCGTGGTCGAGCGCGGCCCAGCAGGCGATCTTCGACTGCGTGTACGGATGCTCGTCGACCTCCCAGATGCCGGAGTCGTCGCGCTGCCACAGCTCGCACACCGCATCAGCGAGCGTCGCGCACTGATCCGCACTCCTCGGGTCGAGCACGTGCCCCGCGCCGCAGAACCGATAGGCAGCGTCGAGAATGTCCGCGTAGCCGCCGAGCTGCAGCTGCGACTGTGCGTCGTTCCCGATTCGCACCGGCTGCGACCCGCGATAGCCGGCGAAGTCGAGGTCGAGGCGCGGCAGATCGGTCTCGGCCTTCAGCGTGTACATCGGC
>JAICTB010000098.1 GCA_025936595.1 Thermoleophilia bacterium
GCCGAGAAGGCGCGGCTCGAGCAGCACATCGCGCGTGCGGACACGCAGAGCGAGCTCGTGCGCGAGGCGCGGCAGCTCGGCGACGTGAAGCCCGGCGAGCGCCTCTTCATCGTCCGCAACATCGCGGCGTGGCGCAAGCGTCATTAGCGTGTAGCCGCAATGGACGAGGAGATCGTCGCGCGCCAGCTCGGCCGGCGGCCGCGCGCCTTCCGGGGCGTCGCCGTGCGCTGCCCCTTCGGCAAGCCCGCGGTCGCCGAGCAGGAGCCGTTCGACGCCGACGCGCGGCCGTTCCCGACGCAGTACTACGTCACGTGCCCGTTCCTCGTCGCCGCGATCTCGCGGCTCGAAGCGGCCGGCGGGGTCGACCGCTGGACCCGCGCGGCTGCGTCCGATCCCGACCTCGCCGCGAGCCTCGCCGCTGCGCAGGCAGAGCAGCGCCGTCTGCGGCCCGAGCTGGACGCCGGCATCGGCGGCTCGACGCGCGGGGGCAGCCTCAAATGCCTGCACGCGCACGCGGCGTTCGCGCTCGCGCGGCCGGGCTACGAGCTCGGCGAGCGCATCCTCGCGGAGCTCCCTTCGCCGTGGCCCGACTCCTGCTGTACTCCGAAGAGGCTCTCACAGAATGAGATTCGTTGATCGGGTGTGCTCGGCGAGCACGGCCGAGCGACTCAATGGCCTCATTCTGTGAGAGCCTCTTAGCCACATGGATCTCGACCTCGCCCGCCAGCAGTGGCAGGACGGACAGCGCCGCATCGAGCGCGCACGGAGCGACCGCCCGCGGTACGCGCGCCTGACCGGTCAGGTCGACCTGCTCGTGGCGGCGCTGCGCAAGCGGGTGGGCCAGGTGTTCAAGCTGGCCGAGCTCGCGGCCGCGTATGACGGAGCAGACGAGTGGGCGCGCACGCTGCTCGACGAGGCAGAGCCCGAGGCTCCGGTGACCGCGGAGCCGGGGACCCTCGCCGACGCGGCTTTCCACGCGTACGCCCGCGGCGCCTCGGACTACCGCCCGTGATCCGGACCGGCCTGGTCGCGCTCGGCGCGATCGTCGTCTTCGCCGTCGGTATCGCACTCGGCGAGGCCCTGCATGACGCTCCGTCCTCCGGCGGCACGCAGACGCTCGTCCGCACGCTGCAACCCCTGCCGCTCGCGCCGGCCGCGCGCGAAACCATCACAGTCACTGTTCAAAAGCCGTAAACGGTTTAGATAGACGGAGCTTTGGGTACTTTTGTCGTGTGACCTATCCCGGGAGACGAGCGCCGACGGGCGAGCCTGACTGGCTCACCCTCGGCCAGGCCGCGAAGTTCCTCGGCGTCGCCCAGTCGACGATTCGCAAGTGGTCGGATCAGGGCCGCGTGCCCGCGTTCTACACGCCGGGCGGCCACCGGCGCTACCGGCGGCGCGATCTCGAGGCGTTCCTCGACCGCTCCGGCCCGGGCGGTCGCACGAGCGGCCCGCTTGTGCTCGTCGTCGACGACGACGAGCGCCTGCGCGAGTTCATGCGCGTCAACCTCGAGGTCGAGGGCTACACGGTGCGCGAGGCCTCGAGCGGGGAGGAGGCCCTCGAGGCACTCGAGGACCAGGCGCCGCAGCTCGTGCTCCTCGACGTGGTCATGCCCGGCATCGACGGCTGGCAGATGCTGCAGCGCATGCAGGAGCGTCACGGCTCGATCCCGGTGATCATGTTCAGCGGCCAGGTCGACGCGAAATCGGCCGACGAGGCCGAGCAACGCGGCGCACGCGGCTTCGTCGGCAAGCCGTTCGACCCGCAGCAGCTGATCGAGCGCGCGAAGCAGCTCGTCCCTGCCTAGACCCGTCAGAGCCGACGCCCACATCGAGCGCTGGATCGTCGACCACCGGGTCGGCTGGCTCGACTGGCTCTCGATCGGGCTGTCGCGGATCGGGACGCTCGGGCTGGTCTTCCTCGCGATCGCACTCCTGCTCGCCCTGCTGCGGCGCCGCCCCGCGCTGTTCGTGCTCGTCTTCGCGGCCGACGGGGCCGCCGACCTCCTCGCGGAGATCCTGAAGCGGTTGACCGGACGGGCGCGGCCGCCGGTGCACCGGCTTGGAGGGCCGGTCGGGAGCTCGTCGTTCCCGTCGGGCCACGCCACGACCGCATTCGCGTGCGCGACCGTGCTGGCGGCATTCGCGCCGCGGCTGCGGGTGCCGCTCTTCGCGCTCGCCGTGCTGATCGCGCTGTCGCGGCTCTACAACGGCGACCACTACCCGCTCGACGTGCTCGCCGGGGCGGTGCTGGGCGTCGTTACAGCTCTTCTGCTGCTCTCAGCAGCCCGCCGAGGATCACGCCCAGGGCGGCGAGCAGGCTGATCCAGATTCCGATCCCACGGCCGTCGGCCGGAAGGACGGCGTCGGGGATCGAGATCACGCGGATCAACACGAAGATCGTCGCGAGCGCGCCGAGCGCGAGGACGAGCAGGCTCTCCGGGACGTTCGGCGGCAGCTCGAGGCCCGACTCGCGGAGCGCGACGAGCGCCAGCACCGCCAGGCCGATGAAGAACACGAGCTTGCCGAGGACGCCGCTGTGCCAGCCGATCACCGCCAGCTTCACGCCGACGCCGGAGCCGGCGTACCAATCCATGAACGACGAGAGCGCGAGGACGAGGCCCGCGATCCAGGTGATCCGGTCGCCCGCCGCCCACAGGCCGCCGCCCGAGGTACGGGCATAGCCGGCCGGGGTCGGCGCGCCTGGATCGGGAGCGTCGAGCTCGAAGAAGTCGGGGGTTTCCACGACGCGTAGTATGGGGATGATTCCGGTCGGCAGCACTGAGAACGGTGTGGAAAGGGGTCGCATGCTCGACAAGACGAGATCGCTCGACCAGCGGGTCGAGGAATACGTCGAATTCTTCTCGGCCGGCGCCGCCGATCCAGGCGAGTACCGGTGCGCGAGCTGCGGCTACGGGGTGACGGTCCAGTCGACCCTTCCGAGCTGCCCGATGTGCGCGGGCACGAGCTGGGAGCAGGGCATGTGGTTCCCGGTCGCGCACCGCGCGCGCGTCCGGTAACGAGAGCTTCCTAGACTAGACGCCGAAGAGCGTCTGGACTTCGTGCCAGGCGGCGAGGATCGCGAATGCGGTCAGGAACGCCAGCACGAGCAGGGTGACCCAGAAGCGGACGTTCGAGCGACGGGTCGCGCTCTGCCGCTCGACACGGGCGCGGCGCCGCGCCCGCTCGCGACGGTAGTTGCGCTGGATCGCGCTCGGGTCGAGCGACGGCGTGTCGTCCGGGAGGACAGGGGTGCGTCGAGCTGCCTGGGCCATGGGCAGAGTGTATCTCGGGCAGTATTCGACGATGGTTGTCGATGCCCGGCGGCTGCCCATCGAGAGCCTCGTCACGGCCGCCGTGCGGGCGGCGGGGACGGGGGATCTCCGCGTCGCGCTGGCTGCGATCGCCGAGGCGGCGCTGGAGGCGAGCGGAGCCGAGCTCGCGGTCCTGCGCATTCTCGACGGCGACGGGCAGCTGTCGGCGCGTGCGGTCGCGCCCGTCGGGTCCGCGCTTGCCGCTGAGGTCGCCGGGACACGCGGGAGCTGCGAGCCATTGCTCGTAGGCGAGCTCTCAGAGCCGACGCGCCGCGCCGCCGAGCGCGGGCTCGCAACGGACGTGCTGGCGCTTCCCGCGCAGTCGGACGGGCGCGTGGTCGGCGCGCTCGAGCTCGTCCGGGTGACGGGTGCATTCGACGAGCACGAGCGGGCGGCGGCGGGGCTCGCGGCGGCGCTCCTTGCCCTCTGCGTCCGGACCCTCGCCCCGGACGCAGGAGCGGCGGCGTCGGTGCGGCGCGCGAAGTTGCTCGAGCTCGCGGGAGACGCCCTCGCCGCCGGCTCGGACCCGCAGCGTGCCGCGCGGCAGACGGTTCGCGTCGCGGTCGAGACGACGAATGCCCGCGGCGGCGTGCTCTGGACCTGCGACGGCGAGGCGCGGCCCGAGCTCGTCGCGTCGCTCGGCACGGTCGAAGCCGGTCTCGACCGCGCTGCCGCTCTCGTCCGCGAGGCGATCGACACGTGGCGCCCGGCGGCCGTCGAGCACGACGCCGCGCTGCCGCCGGGCGCGTCGCACGTCGCGACGCTCACGCTGGGCCAGCCGCCGTTTGCCGCCTTGCAGCTCTTCTATGCCGCCGATTCGGCGCCGCCTTCGGCGGATCTGACTGCCCTCGCCGCCTTCGCCGCGCGGGCCGCTCACGCGCTGCGCTCCGCCGAGCGCGTGCGAAACGCGGGGCTCGAGCTCGAACGGACGCGGGCGCTTCTCGACGTCGTCGGCGAGGCGATCTCGCGCCTGTCGCTCGCGCACACGCTCGAGACAGCGGTCGAGCGCATCGCAGAGCTGCTGCAAGTCCCCCAGGTGGGTGTCTATCTCGTCGAGGGTGAGGCGCTGTTCGCCGCGGCCGGCCGCGGTGTCGCCGGCGGTTACGACGAGATCGCGAAGCGTCTCCTCGACGCGCTGCGCGGACCGCTGCGCGCGCGCTCGACGATCCATGCGAGAGCCGACGGGCACGAGCCGGCGCTCGCCGCCGTCCGCGTCGCGCTCGAAGAAACGGGTCAACGCTCCGCGGTCGCCGCGCGGCTGAGCGTGGGCGAGGAGTCGGTCGGCTTGCTGATCGCGTATCCCGGCGACCGCCGACTGGGCGAGAGCGACACCGCGCTTCTCACCGCACTCGCCGCGCAGCTCGGCGTCGCGGTGCAGAACGCGCGCCTGCACGAGCGCACGCGCGACCAGGAGCAGGAGCTGACCGACGTGCTCGCGGCCGAGCGCAAGGCATCGCGCCAGGTGAACGCGCTCTACGAGATCTCGCGCTCGTTCGCGCAGACGCTGTCGCTGGACTCGACGCTCGCGGCCGTCGCCGAGACTCTCGTGCGCGAGCTTGCCGTCGACGCAGCGGTGATCCGCGTGCCCGACGAACGGGGCGATCAGTTCGTGCCGCGTGCAGTGCACGTGGCCGAGTCGCGGCTGGGGGAGGCCGTGCGGACGATCCTCGAGCGGCCGCAGCCCCGCCCCGCGAGAACCGTCGAGCCCGTGCTCCTGGGCGTCGCGGCGGCTCGGCGGCTCGGCGGCGCCCACGCGCTCCTCCTGCCGTTCCTCGAGAAGGGCTCGACCGCCGCGCTCGTGCCGATCGCGACCGCGACCGAGCTGCTCGCCCAGCTGACGATCCTCTCGCTCGATCCCGCCAATCCGATCTCGCCGGAGACGCTGACGACGGCGCGCACGATTGCGCAGCAGGCTGCGCTCGCGATCGACAACGCGCGCCTTTACCAGCAGCAGAAGCAGTTCGCGGAGACGATGCAGCAGTCCCTGCTCCCCCGCGAGCGTCCTTCCGTTCCCGGCATCGAGATCGGCGCGGTCTACGAACCGGCCGCGCAGGTCGACGTCGGCGGTGACGTCTTCGACTTCCTCGTGCTACCGGACGGGCGGCTTGCCGTCGTGCTCGGCGACGTCACCGGCCACGGGATCGACGCCACCGCCGACATGGCGATGGCGAAGTTCGTCTTCCGGTCGCTCGCGCGTGAGCATTCGGCGCCGTCGGAGTTCCTCGCCTACGCGAACGACGTCGTCGTGGGCGAGATCGCGGTGGGGAAGTTCATCACGATGGTCTACGTGACGGTCGGCGGGGGCGGCGACGTCCTCTGTGCGGGCGCCGGGCATCCGGCGCCGCGGCTCGTGTACCCCGATGGGAAGGTGGCCGCGTTCGAGTGCGGCGGTCTCGCACTCGGCATCGACGCTGCGCAGGAGTACGAGCAGGTGAGCACCACGCTGCCGGCCGGCGGATCGGTCGTCCTCTACACCGACGGCGTGATCGAGTCCCGGGCGGGCGGCGAGCTCTTCGGCACCGAGCGGCTCGACGCTGTGCTCGCCGCGCATGCCGGTTCGAGCGCGCAGGAGATCGCGGACGCTGTTCTCGTCGCCTGCCGCGGCTTCGCGGGCGGCGACCTCCCCGACGACTGCGCCGTCGTCGCGATCCGCGTCGCGTGAACCTGCTGCGCGGGGCCGGGCGGCCGCTCGTGATTGGCCACCGCGGTGCTGCGGCCGTCGCGGCCGAGAACACTCTCGCGTCCCTCGAGGCGGCGATCGCGGCGGGAGCGGACATCGTCGAGTTCGACATCGCACCGGGGCTGCGGCTCGGCCACTCGCTGCACGAGCTGCCGCACGAGGAGCTCTCGCTCGACGATGCCCTGACGTTTCTCGCGGGCCACGATGCCGGGGTCCACCTGGACGTGAAGCTCCCGGGGTACGAGCGCGAGGTGCTCGACGCGATCCGGGCGCACGGCCTCGAGGAGCGCGCGCTCGTCTCGACGGCGTTCGCTTCTACGTCGAGGCGGTTCGCGCGGCTCGCGCCGGGGTTACCGGTCGCGATCGGCTATCCACGCGACCGCTACGGCGTCTCCCGCGTGCGCTGGCCGGCGTCGGTGACCCGTGCCGGAGCCGCGTCGCTGCGCCAGGCGATGCCGCTGCGGATCCCCGTGCTCCTGCGCTGGGCGCGCGCCGGCGCGCTCTCGCTCCACCAGAGCCTCTGCTCGCGCGCCGCGGTCGCGACCGCGCACCGGCTCGGCGCGCCCGTGCTCGCCTGGACCGCGAACGAGCCCGCCGCCGTGCGCCGCCTCGCCGCCGCCGGGGTGGACGGAATCGTCTCGGACGATCCCGAGATGGTCCTAGAAGCTCTCGAAGCGCTGGCTACACTGCTTGCGTTGTGAAGCGTCTGCACGCCGTCGTTCTCTTCGTGCTCGGGCTCGCGGCGGCGGGCGCGTTCTCCGGCGCGGTGATCGCCGACGTGACCACGTCGATCACGACGACGACGACCGCCGAGACGACGACGGCCGAGACCACGACCACCATCGCGACGCCCGCGAACGTGATCCCGCCCGGCGTTCGCGTCGCGGGTGTGCGCGTGGGCGGCCTCTCGCCGGCCGACGCGGTTGCGGCGGTCCGGAGCGCGTTCCAGCGGCCGCTCACCGTCGTCGTCGATCGCAGCAAGCTCGAGCTCCAGCCGGGCAGGCTGGCCTCGGCCTACACCGCGACCGCTGTCGCCCGTGCGCGCATCGCCCGGCCGGGCGAGAACGTGAAGCTCGTCGTCGCCGTGCGCGGCCCGAAGGTGCGCACGTGGGTGAGCGCAGTCGAGAGGCGGTTCGAGCGGAAGCCCGTCGACGCGACGCTGAAGCTCAGAAACGGCCAGCCGTACCTGACGAAGGACCACGCCGGTCGCACGGTCGACACGAAGCGGCTGACGGCGAAGATCAGCGGCGAGCTCCGTGCGAACTCGCGCCTGCCGGTGCGCGTGCGCACCCGCAGCGTCGCCCCGGCGACGACGGTCGGGTCGTTCAAGGAGACGATCGTGATCAACCGGTCGCTGAACCGGCTCGCGCTGTACGACGCGAACAGGCTGGCGCGCACCTTTCCCGTCGCGACCGGGCAGGCCATCTATCCGACGCCCAAGGGCGTCTGGCACATCGTCGTCAAGTGGAAGAACCCGACCTGGTACCCGCCGGTGCAGGACGACTGGGCGAAGGGCCTGAAGCCGGTGCCGCCCGGGCCGGGGAACCCCCTCGGCACGCGGTGGATGGGCCTCGACGCGCCCGGCGTCGGCATCCACGGCACCGACGAGCCCACCTCCATCGGCTACAGCGCCTCGCACGGATGTATCAGAATGCAGGTGCCCGACGCCGAATGGCTCTTCGACCACGTCGACGTGGGGACGACCGTCTACATCCTCTGATGCGCATCGTTCGAATCGTCACGGCAGCCGGTGTCCTGGCCCTCCTGGGCCTCCTCGTCTGGAGCGTCGCGCACCGCCACGGGCCCGGCGTCGCGGTTGCGGTCGACAGGGGCGAGCGGGTGCCCGCGCCGCAGCTCGACCTGCCGCGCCTCGATGCCCCCGGACGGCTCCGCCTCGCCTCGCTGCGCGGCAAGGTCGTCGTCGTGAACTTCTGGCAGTCGTCGTGCGTGCCGTGCAAGCAGGAGGCGAAGGCGCTTGCGGCCGCGTCGGCGCACTGGCGGAC
>JAICTB010000266.1 GCA_025936595.1 Thermoleophilia bacterium
CCCGAGCCGGCGCGCCTGCTCGCCGTAGCTGACCGTCTGGCCGTACGGAATCGTCGCGAGCGCGAGCCAGCACTGCCGCTGGAACTCCGTGCCGGCGAGGTCGAGCGGCAGGTCGAACTCGACGAGCTCGCCGGCGAAGTACGCTTCGAGCTGCGACGCCGCATCGTCCAGCACCGCGCAGCTCTGCTCCGGCAGGCCGTCGGCCGACCAGAGCACGCGGCTGAGACCGGCCTCGGAGCCGGTGAGGCCCAGGGTTCCGATGGGCGTGTCGACCGCGTGACTCGGCATGTGTTCCATCATCACTGGTGCAACGGCCGTCACGGCGGTCGTGTGAGATGGGGTCTACGAACCCTGCGCGGCGTAGCGCGCGACGACCCTCCCGTCATTGTCCAGCGCGACCAGGCGGCGCGGTGTCTTCACCGCGCGCGGGAAGGCGGCGACGAAGAAGCGGTGGATGACGGGAATGCGCCGCGGCCTGCTTCCCGGCGCGGAGACGACGAGTGTTGCCGCGTCGACGTAGAGGCGGCCGGCGAGCTCCTTCAGCGTCGGGTGCGTGATCGTCCACTCGTAGCCCCACTGGATCTTCGACGGCGGAGCGGGCGCCTGTTCGCAGGAGCCGGAGCCGATCGCCGACCTTCGACCTCGATGCTGATCCGCGTCGAAGTCGACGAACCAGCATTGCTGCGTGCCGCCGATCGCCGGCGCGGCCCAGAGCGTCAGCGGCCCGTCAGGCGTCTTCACCGCGACGACCCCGTGTGCCCTGGCGGCGTCGATCTGTGGCAGAACCGACGCGGGCCGCTCGCCGTGCAGCCTCTGCCAGTCCCGCATCTGCCGGCTCATCTTGTTCTGTTGCACGAACGCCTTCTTGATCAGCGGGGGAGCGGGCCTCCCGAAGAAGAGGTCGTGCAGCGTTCCGCCGACGGCGAGCGTCGCAGTCGATGCGATGAGGAGCACCGCGGCGATTGCCGCGAGGACGAAGATCCGCCGGTGCCCGCGCGGGTCGCGGCGCGCGCGGCGCCTCACGTCGAACCAGTCGCCCTGACCCTCGAGCTGCCGCGTGGCGGCGAAGTGCAGCGCGAGTGTGTTGTCGGCATCGGTGATCACTGGGCTACCTCCTTGCTCATCAGCCGGTCGAGCAGTGCCGCCTGCGCTTGCGAGATGGTTGCCGAGACGGTTCCGACCCGAATGTCGAGCGCCTCGGCGATCTCGGCGTAGCTGAAGTCGGCGTAGTACCGGAGGAAGAGCACGAGCCGCCGCTGCGCCGGAAGCGTGCGCAGCGCGGCTGCAAGCTCGGGATGACGCTCCGGCTCGAGGATCGTCACGTCTTCGTCGTCGACGTCGCCGATCGAGCACGGCGCGCGGCGCTCATCGAGCGCGATCCGGTAGGCGATCCGCCACACCCACGCCGGCAGCGACTCCGTCTTGCGCAGGTCGCTGCTCTTGCGCAACGCCTGGGCGAACGCCTCCTGAACCACGTCGTGCGCGCGGTCCCGGTCGCCGACAACGGGCGCGAGCGCCTCGCGGAAGTGCGCGTAGCGCGTCCGGTAGAGATCCTCGATCAGCGACTCGACGCTGCGCCCCATCACGGGAGAGAGACTCGCGGAGGACCGAATTGTTTAGCGGAACCTCCCGAAGCGGCGTATCTCTTCGGCGACTACAGCCGTTGAACCCGAACCTGCGGTCTCCGACTCTGAAAAGGGGGTGAGCACATGTACATCGGTGGCGGAGTTCTCTTGTTGATCATCATCATCCTGCTGCTCATCTTCCTCTTCTAACGCAGCGGGAAGATTCGACATCGGACGAGTGGCCCCGGAGCTCCGGGGCCACTCAGTGCGATTGCCGCAACCGGTAGACGCGGGCATTGTGCGGCCCGAATGGGCTCGGGTCAGTGAAGGCGCCTCGTGCGACCGAGATCGTGCGAGCCGGGTTGCGCCCGGGATGCGCGAGGACGGTGCATTCGCGGATGCCGGCCGGGAGCCCAATGAAGCGGACACGGCGGGCGGCCGCCGGGCTCCTTCGGACGGCGATCAGGAAGATGAAGTCGGCGTCTTCGCGGACACTGAGGGCGATGTCCTGCGCGTTGGCACTCACCGGGAGCGCGGCTGCGGGCGCGAGGAGCGCACGCGTGTGCGCAGCATCGGTCAGCTCGCGCGTGAGCGGCCGCTGCACCTTCTTCCAGTACGTCCAGTTCCAGCCGTGCGCACGATCCGCTGCGCTCATCGCGCCTTTGAGATGGCCACCGAAGAAGAAGAGCCCGCGCGCTCCGGCGATCACGGCGTCGTAGGCCATGAACCGCGCCTGCTGGATGGTGGGAAACACGAGGGGGTGCGGCGGGAGGACCCCGCTCCAGGCAATCTGCAGCGTCGTCCAGATCGCCTTCTTGCGGGTCGCGGCTGCCAGGATCCTCGTCATGTCGCCGACGACACTGATGTCCGTGTTCACCGGCGCTCCCCCGGCATGCCGGCCGGGCGGTATCGAGACCGGATAGATGTCGACGCCGTGGATGTCGCACGCCGCCGCGTAGGGACGGACGGCCGCAGCCGTCAAACGTCTGTTTGGGCCGCCG
>JAICTB010000236.1 GCA_025936595.1 Thermoleophilia bacterium
CCGGTTCCTCCGCGGGCGCCTTCGGCTTGCGCTTGAACGAGATCTCTTTCTTCCAGAACGACTCGGACACGCCGCTCAACCCTCCGCCACGCGCAGGCCGCCGAAGACCGGGTCAGGCGGCGCGGGCGTGGCGGCGCCGCTGCCGTTCTCCTCTGCCGACGGTGCATCCGGGTCGTCGAAGCCTGCGCGCTCGAGCAGGCCGGCGAGCTGCTCGGGACGCGACGAGCGCGTGATTCCCATTTCCTTCGTGATGATCCCGCGCAGGATCAGCTCGGCAAGCGACTGCTCCATCGTCTGCATTCCCTTGCCGGTGCCGGTCTGCATGACCGAGTAGATCTGCTCGACCTTCCCCTGACGGATCAGGTTGCGCACCGCATCGTCCGGGAGCAGGATCTCTAGCGCGGGAACGCGCCCCTGCCCGTCGGCCGTCGGCAAAAGCGCCTGCGTGACGACGCCCTGCAGCGTGCCGGCGATCTGCACGCGCACCTGCTCCTGCTGCTCGGGTGCGAAGACGTCGATGATGCGGTCGATCGTCCCCGGCGCGCTCTGCGTGTGCAGCGTGCCGAACACGAGGTGGCCGGTCTCGGCCGCCGTCAGGGCGGTGCCGATCGTCTCGAGGTCCCGCATCTCGCCGACGAGGATCACGTCCGGGTCCTGGCGCAGCGCGCCGCGGAGGCCTTCCGCGAACGAGACAGCGTCGACGCCGATCTCGCGCTGGTTGACGATGCAGCCCTTGTGGCGGTGCAGGAACTCGATCGGATCCTCGACGGTGAGGATGTGCTCGTGACGCGTGCGGTTGATCTCGTCGAGGAGCGAGGCGAGCGTCGTCGACTTGCCGGAGCCGGTCGGCCCGGTGACGAGCACGAGCCCGCGCGGCTTCTCGGAAAGCTGGTGCAGCGCCGAGGAGAGGCCGAGCTCCTCGAGCGTCTTGATCTCGTTCGGGATCAGGCGGAACGCCGCGCCCAGCGTCTCGCGCTGAAAGAAGACGTTGACGCGGAAGCGGGCCACGCCGGGGATCGAATGCGCGAAGTCGAGCTGGCGGCCCGCCTCGAGGCGCTTCTGCTGATCGCTCGAGAGGACGCGGTAGAGGAGGTCGCGCGTGTCGTCGGCGTTGAGCGCCGCCACTCCCTCGAAGCGCTGCAGCGTCCCGCGCACGCGCACGACAGGCGGCGCGCCGACCGTCACATGGAGGTCGGACGCGTTGAGCTGCACCATCTGTGTGAGCAGCTGGTCGATGGAGGTGACGTCGGCCATTCGCGGCTTGCATCGGCAGCGAATGTCGGTGACTTGAGCGGTTCGACCGCGGGCTGAGTCACATCGTTCTCACTCGATGCAGGTGCCCCGTTCGAGCTACCTCGCGGCAGGGGAGTCGGAATCCCTCAAAGGGGGGCGTAGGCCACTTGCCCGCCGCCGATACAGGCCAGGCCACCGGTTAACCCCCTCATGCTTTGGAAGGAGCTACGAGGCAATGCTGAACAAAGTGCGGACGCGGCTGAAGAGTGACGAGGGCTTCACCCTCATCGAGCTCTTGGTCGTCATCATCATCCTGGGGATCCTGCTTGCGATCGCGATCCCGTCGTACCTCAAGTTCAAGGATCGCGCGAACGTTGCTGCCGCCAAGGCGAACGTCGCCGCGGCTGTTGCAGGCGTCGAGGCATACGCAGCCGACAACGCCGGCTACGCGAGCCTGACGCTCTCGAAGCTGCAGACCTCGTACGACGCCGGGATCAAGAACATCACGGTCGTCAGGTCCTCTGCGACCGGGTACTGCATCGAGTCGACCGTCGGCGCCGCCGTGTGGTCGAAGAACGGCCCCGGCGCAGACATCGCATCGGGCGGCTGCTAAGCAGCTCACCGAGTTCGTTCAAGCGTGACGCCGAGGGGCGCGGGAGACCGCGCCCCTCGGCCTTTCAGGGCTCAATTTTTCGGTTCAAGCTGTCGGCCCGGCCTGCCGATAGGACGACGGTGAATGGTTCCGCACATCTGCGGGGGATCGTGATTGCGGGCGGCCTTGCGGCGCTGGCGCTCGCTCTCGGGTTCGTCACGCTGGCAATGAACCAGACGGCGTCTCACGCGTCGACCGCGCCGGTGCTGTCGTTGAAGGCGCGACACGCCGCAGCGGCGGCGGCAGGCGGGAAGAAGCCGCCGGCCGTCAAGCCGAAGCGGGTCGACCCGAACCTGACCGCGGCGCTCAACGCGGGCCTGCCGCGCCCGGTGGCGCTGGCGCTCGCCGCCGCTCCCGTCGCCGTCGTGGAACTCACCTCCAAGGAGGATCCTGTCGCGCAGCTGGCATTCGGCGAGGCGCAGGCCGGCGCAAAGCTCGGCGGCGCGTCCTTCGTCTCCGTCGACGTCGACCATGACGGCGGCGCCGTGGAAGTGCTGACGCGCCTGATCGGCGCGCTGCCCGTCGCTCCTGCCGCGCTCGTCTACGCGCGCCCTGCGTCGCTCATCCTGACGCTGACCGGCTTCAACGACCGCACGACCGTGCAGCAGGCGGTCGCGGACGCGGCACAGGCGCTGCGTGACGCGGCGCCCGTCGCCAAGACTCCGGCTCTCGCAGCCCCGGGGACGGCGGCGCAGAAAGCATCGGCGTGATGCAGCCCGCAGTCGCGGCGACGGCGCGCGAGCTGTTCGTCCGTGTCGCACGCAAGGAAGGTCGCTCCGTAGCGGTGCTACGCGCGATCGACTACGGCACCGAGTGCATCGTCGAGACGGAGGTCTCCCCGCCCGGCGCCGAGACGGCCGTCCGTGCAGGGCCGTACACGTTCGCCGACGCGCGCCAGGCAACGCAGTTCGTCACGGAAGCCGTCGAGGCACTCATGTACCTCGGCTGCGACATCCAGGCCGCGTAAAACCGGGAAAACCGGGGTCAGACCCCTACGAGTCCAGAAAGGCCTCGTCCGAAGCGGGCACTCCGATCGCGTCCCGCACGAAGCGTGCATACGACTGCCGTGCCTCCGGGCCGCCTCCGTGCCAGGCGAGGACGTCGTCGGCGCGCAGGAAGCGGGGGCAGCGCTCGAGGCCGATCGTCGCCGCGTAGCTGCTCCAGATCCACTCCTCCGGCGAACGCACCCAGCCGACGCGGACCGGGTTCAGGACGACGTATCGAGAGAGCTCGAGCACGTAGGACTCGTGCAGCGCGACACGCGACCAGAACCGCCGCTCGAACAGCACCCCCTCCCGGCCGGCCGCACCGTTGAGCCATTGCGCGTACTCACCCTTGAGGTACTGCATGCCGGCCGACAGGTTCGCTTCGGGCGTGTCGAGGACGAGATGGAAGTGGTTTCCCATGAGGCAGTAGGCGTACAAGCGCCAGTGGAACCGGCGCACGACCTCGTCGAGGAGATCGACGAAGACTTCTCGGTCGCGCGGCGCGCGCTCGAAGATCGAGCGCTTCTCGACGCCGCGCGAGCCGACGTGGTAGAGCACGTCGGGAGCCTGGAGACGCGGGAGGCGTGGCACGCGCCGAACGTAGCGCCGGCAATGCGCGCAGAAGCGTGACGCGGCCGAAAAGACACGGAATTGTCACGA
>JAICTB010000030.1 GCA_025936595.1 Thermoleophilia bacterium
ACGCCGGAGCGCGTCGAGGCGCGCTACGGCGTCACACCGGATCAGGTGCCGGACTTCATCGGGCTGAAGGGCGATACCTCCGACAACATCCCCGGCGTGCCCGGGATCGGCGACAAGACCGCCGGCCAGCTGATCGCGCAGTACGGCTCGCTCGAGTCGGTGATCGAGCATGCGTCGGAGCTCTCGCCTGCGCGGTCGCGCAACATCACCGAGCACGCGGACATCGCGCGGACGTCGAAGGAGCTCGCGACGATGCGTCGCGACCTCGACATCGACTGCGACCCCTCGCAGCTCGTGCTCGAGCCGCCCGACCGCGCGCAGCTCAAGGAGATCTTTCGGCGCTTCGAGTTCCGCAACCTGTTGAACCGCGTCGACGAGCTCGACGCGGCCGTCCCGAGCGCGCCGATGATCGTCACCGGCGTCGAGGTGCCGTGGCGCGAGGGCGAGCTCGATTTCCGCGGCGTCGTCGGCTACGGTGCGATCGGAGACCGCGCGGCGGTGGCGACGGGCGACGAGGTGGTGGTCGCGCCGCGGCCGCCGAGCGTGGACGGCGGTCTCGTCGTGCATGACGCGAAGGAGCTCCGCGTCGACGCGCGGGACGACACACTGCTCGCCGCGTACCTGATCGATCCCGGTCGCGCGGGCTACGCCCTCGACGATCTCGCGGCCGAGTACGGCATCGAGTTGGTGCCGACACCGGACGCGGAGGAGGAGACGGTCGCGCTCGTGCGCCGCGCGGAGACGCCGCGGCGTCTCGTCGGCCCGCTCCTCGAGCGGCTCGACGAGCGCGGTGTCACCGACCTGTACCGCAGCGTCGAGCTGCCGCTGACCCGAGTGCTCGCCGACATGGAAGTCGCCGGCGTGAAGATCGACACCTACCGGATGGGCGAGATCACCGCCCGCCTCGCGGACCGCGTCGAGGAGCTCGAGGCGCAGGCGTACGAGCTCTGCGGAGAGGAGTTCATGCTCGGCTCGACGCAGCAGGTGGGTCGCATCCTCTTCGAGAAGCTGGGGCTCACCGCGGGCCGTAAAGGGAAGACGGGGTACTCGACGGACGCGAAGGTGCTGCGCTCGATCCGGCACGAGCACGACGTGATCCCGGTGATCGAGGAGTGGCGTGAGCTTTCGAAGCTGCTGAACACCTACCTCGGGCCGCTGCCATCGCTTCTCTCGGAGACGGACGGACGGCTGCACACGACGTTCAACCAGACCGTTGCGGCGACCGGGCGGCTCTCCACGTCCGATCCCAACCTGCAGTCGATCCCGGTGCGCACCGATCTCGGCCGGGAGATCCGCTCGGCGTTCATCGCCGAGGAGGGGCACCGCCTGCTCTCCGCCGACTACTCCCAGATCGAGCTGCGCATCCTCGCGCACGTTTCGGGGGAGCCAAAGCTGCGCGAGGCGTTCGCGCGCGGCGAGGACATCCACAAGGCGACCGCGTCGGAGGTGCTCGGGGTCGAGCCGGCGAAGCTGACCTCGGCGCAGCGTTCGATCGCGAAGATGATCAACTTCGGGATCGTCTACGGCATCTCCGCGTACGGCCTGTCGGAGAACCTGGAGATCCCGCGCGACGAGGCGCAGCGCTACATCGATGCGTACCTCGCGCGCTTCCCGCACGTGCAGGACTTCATCGCGCGCACGATCGAGCAGGCAGCCGTGGACGGCTACGTCACGTCGCTGCTCGGCCGCCGGCGGCCGGTGCCGGAGATCCGCGCGTCGAACCGCCAGACGCGCGGCTTCGGCGAGCGCATCGCGGTGAACTTCGTCATGCAGGGCTCGAACGCCGACATCATCAAGGTCGCGATGATCCGGATCGCGAGCCGCCTCCGTGAGGAGGGGAGAGGGGCGCGGCTCGTGCTGCAGGTGCACGACGAGCTCCTGCTCGAGGTGCCCGAGCCCGAGGTGTCGACCGTGCGCGAGCTCGTTCGACAGGAGATGTGCGGCGCCTACGACCTCGACCCGCCGCTTGCCGTCGACGTCGGCGTCGGCGACAACTGGGCCGAGGCGAAGGGCTGAGGCGCCCGGCGGAAGGTGTGCCCAAGCTGGCTATACTTCCCGGCCGCTTGGCTACCAACGACCTCATGCAGCAGGAGCCTGGCGTCTGGGTCGAAGGGCCCGACGGCGAGCTGATCCCCGACTACGACTCCACCTTCCCCGAGATCAACGAAGGGCAGGTCGTGCACGGAACGGTCGTGCGGGTCGACAAGGACGAGGTTCTTGTCGACATCGGCTACAAGTCGGAGGGCGTCATCCCGGTCTCCGAGCTTTCGATTCGCCGCTCGGTCAACCCCGCGGACGAGGTGACGCTCGGCGACGAGATCGACGCGCTCGTGCTCACGAAGGAAGACGCCGAAGGGCGCCTGATCCTCTCGAAGAAGCGCGCGCGGTTCGAGCTCGCGTGGAAGGCGATCGAAGGCGCAGCCGAGTCGGGCGATCCCGTCAACGGCCGCGTGATCGAGGTCGTGAAGGGCGGGCTCATCCTCGACCTCGGCGTCCGCGGGTTCCTGCCCGCGTCCCTCGTCGACATTCGCCGCGTGCAGGACCTGGACGAGTTCCTCGGCCAGGAGCTCCGCGCGAAGGTGATCGAGCTCAACCGCTCGCGCAACAACGTCGTCCTCTCGCGCCGCGCCGTGCTGGAGGAAGAGCGCAAGGAGCAGCGGCAGCAGATTCTCGACAAGCTTCAGCCGGGGGACGTCGTCGAGGGGCAGATCTCGAACATCGTCGACTTCGGCGCCTTCGTCGACCTCGACGGCATGGACGGCCTGATCCACATCTCCGAGCTCTCGTGGTCGCACGTCAACCACCCGTCGGAGATCCTCGAGATCGGCCAGACGGTCGAGGTGAAGGTGCTCGACATCGACCGCGACCGCCAGCGGATCTCGCTCGGCCTCAAGCAGACGCAGAGCGACCCGTGGCAGCAGGTGGTCGAGCACTACCACGAGAACGACGTCGTCGAGGGCCGCGTCACGAAGGTCGTCACGTTCGGCGCGTTCGTCGAGATCCTGCCCGGAGTGGAAGGGCTCGTGCACATCTCCGAGCTTGCGCAGCATCACGTCGAGAACCCGCGCGAGGTCGTCTCGCAGGGCCAGCCGGTGAACGTGAAGATCATCGAGGTCGACGGCGAGCGCCGGCGTCTCTCGCTGTCGCTGAAGCGCGTCGAGGACACCGATCCGGTGCAGCCGCGCGCGGACGGCGCCGAGTCGGTCCACACGCGGCCCGCGATCGACCTCTCGGAGGACGTCTTCGCCGAGGCACCGGTCACGGACGGCGCGGAGCCCGAGCCGGCAGCCGAGGAGCTCGACGAGGCTCCTGCGCCGACGGCCGAGTCCGACGCCACGGGCGCGGGCGTCGAGCCAGCGCCCGAGCTCGAAGCCGAAGCCCCCGCCGTCGAGGAGTGAACCGGCCCGTAGCCGTCGCGATCACCGGCGGCATCGGAGCGGGCAAGAGCGAGGCATTACGGGCCTTCGCGCGCCACGGCGCCGCCACGGTCTCGAGCGACGAGATCGTTCATCACCTGCTGCGGCGGCCGGGGGTGCGCGACCGGGTCGTCGCGCGGATGGGAAACGGCATCATCGCGCCGGACGGCGAGATCGACCGCGGCGCGCTCGCGACCGTCGTCTTCAACGACCGCGACGCGTTGCACTGGCTCGAAGAGCTGCTGCACCCGCTCGTCGCCGCCGAGTACCTGCAATGGCGAGACGCGCTCGCCGAGCTGCCTGATGCGCCCGCCGTCTGCGTGACCGAGGTGCCGCTCCTCTACGAGACCGGGGGAGAGACGCGCTTCGACAAGGTCGTCGTGATCACCGCCCCTGAGAAGCTTCGCCGCGCCCGCTCGTTCGTCGCGACCGATGATCGCGAGACACGCCTGATCGCCGACGCGGAGAAGGTGAAGCGGGCGGACTTTGCGTTCAGGAACACGGGCTCACTCGAGGAGCTCGATGACTTCGTCGCATCGGTGATGCATTCTCTCGTCTAGATGGCTGATCGGCAATTCGCCACACTGCTTGGTGCAGACCCTCCCCGCGACAACGGCAATTGCCGATCGACCATCTGGTGAAGCGGCTTTTCTGGCTCGTCGCCGTGGTGGCCGTCGCCGCAGGGGCATTCGCCTACGTCGACGCGACGAGCCCGCGCTGGTACGAGCGGATCCGCTACCCGCTTCGCTACTCCGAATACGTCCGCGTGCACGCGCGCGAGCGCGGGCTCGATCCCGCGCTCGTGGCGGCCGTGATCTATCAGGAGTCGAAGTTTCGGTCCGACGCGAAGTCGTCGTCCGGCGCCATCGGGCTGATGCAGCTGACGCCGTCGACCGCCCACGGGATCGCCGTGCGCACTGGTGGAGATGCCTTTCACACGAACGACCTCTACGACCCGGAGATCAACATCCGCTACGGCTCGTGGTATCTGCACAATCTCTTCGTCAAGTACGGCAGCGAGCAGCTCGTGCTCGCCGCGTACAACGCCGGCCAGGGCAACGTCGACCGGTGGCGCGCGGAAGGCCGGCCGATCCAGTTCTCGGAGACGAAGGCGTACGTCGCCCGCGTCGAGCACCTGCAGCACGTCTACCGCAGGGCCTGGGCGAGCGACCTCGGCTACCGCTCGGGCTGATGCTCGTCGAGATCGCCGAGAGGTGCGAGACCAGGCGGCTAACGTGCAACCGAGAAGCCGTCGGCGGCGACGCGGATCGCGACGGCGCCGGTTCTGCAGAGAATCGCGCCGCTCCCGAGGCGGCACGTGATGCCCTCGTGGTGCCACTCGTGGAGCACCCGCGTGGAGGCGTCCCACCAGGGGAGCTGCCGCACGACGGTCGTTCGGCCGGGGCGCAGTGCGACGGATCCGGGCGAGCCGAGGCTCGAGCAGACGAGCGCCGTCCCCTCGAGCCGGCAGGCTGGCGCACCGTGCCGGGTCAGGCCGTTTGGTGTGTGGGCAGGGCCGGTAGGAAGCGTCGGTGAGATTCCGTCCCGGAGCGCGGCTCGACCCGTCGCAGGTCACCGACCGCCGCGGCCTCGGCGGGGGCGGGATCGCGCTCGGCGGCGGCGGCCTCGGCGCCGCCGGGATCGTCATCTACCTGCTCTTCGCGCTCCTCGGCGGCGGCAGCCCGGGGACGTTCGGGAGCCTCGACGGGCAGAGCGCGGGACAGGCGTCGCAGTCCCTCGACTGCAGCACCGGCGCGGACGCCAACGAGCGGCAGGATTGCCGGATCGTCGGCGACGTGAACAGCGTCCAGGCGTACTGGAGGCGGTGGTTCACCGCGCACGGCAAGAGCTATGAGCCGGCGAACACCGTCTTCTTCACGGGTTCCACCTCGACGGGCTGCGGCGAGGCGTCCACGGATGTGGGGCCGTTCTACTGCCCGAACGACCGACTCGTCTACATCGACCTCGGCTTCTACCAGGAACTGCACGACCGGTTCGGCGCGCAGGGCGGCCCCTTTGCCGAGGCCTACGTGATCGCGCACGAGTACGGCCACCACACCCAGGATCTCCTCGGCGCGCTGAAGCCGGGGAGCTCGCAAGGCGCCGCGAGCCAGTCCGTGCGGACCGAGCTGCAGGCCGACTGCTACGCCGGCGTGTGGGCGAGGAACGCGGTCGCGACGGGCTACATCGTCGACCTTACGAAGGCCGACATCGCCGACGGCCTCGATGCGGCGGGGGCCGTCGGCGACGACCGGATCCAGCAGGAGACGCAGGGCCGGGTGAACCCGGAGACCTGGACGCACGGCTCGTCCGCCGAGCGGCAGAAGTGGTTCGAGCGCGGCTACCAGCGCGGCGAGCCGAGCGGGTGCGACACGTTCAGCGGCGCGCTCTGACGCGGCTCGAGGCTACATCTATGCCTTGAACGCGCGGCGCGAGCCGTCGCGCAGCACCTTCACGACAGAGCGCGCGCGGTAGCCCTCGGGGAACTTCGCGTAGAACGCGCCCTTGTCGAGCGTCGCCCACACGGTGCCCTTGCGCGTGAGGCGGATGATCACCGCGTGCACGTTGCGGCCCGCGATCCCGCCCACACCGTGCGGCGTGACGGCGAAGCCGATTTCTGCCGGGCCGAGCCGCTTGGGGCACGAATGGGTGCTCGCGCCGTCGTGGATCGTGAAGCACGTCCCGCCCGGCAGCACGCGAATCGCCACCCGGCTCGCGCCGATGTGCACGGTGCGGGAGACAATCGTCGCCTCGGCTGCTTTTGCGACGGCGACCGTCTGCTGCTCCGACCCGAAGGCCAGGAGGACCGCAAGGAGCAAGGCAGCCGCCCCGGCGGCCAGCCCTGCGAGTGCGAGCGTGCGGCTGCGGCTCCATGTCGTCCACCGGTCGTGTGACATCGACCGTCCGTGTGCCCCGGCGCACTCCTCCAAAACGCGGCGTATTCTTGGCCTTCGGGGAGCCATCCGCGCTATACTTGAGGGCACAACTATGGCAACGAGGACGATCAAGCGGCCGCAGCAAATCGACTCCTGGGTCTCGTTCCTGCGTGCGCACGCGGCGATCACGCGCGAGCTCTCGGCGCAGCTCCAGCGCGAGCACGGGCTGACGCTCAACGACTACGAGGTGCTGCTCCACCTGTCGCACGCCGAGGGCGGCAGGATGCGCCGCGTCGACCTGGCGCAACAGGTCGTGCTCACCGCGTCGGGCATCACGCGCCTCCTCGAAGGGCTCGAACGATCCGGCTTCGTCTGCAAGGAAACCTGCGCGTCGGACGCCCGCGTGTCCTATGCGAAGCTGACGGGCGAGGGCGCGGCGAAGCTGAAGGTCGCCGCGGCGACGCATCTCCGCGGGATCGACGAGCTCTTCCTGAGCCGCTATTCGGGCTCGGAGCTGACGACGCTCGCTGAGCTGCTCGCGCGGCTGCCGCTGACCGGCGCCGACTGCAAGACCTCGTCCGAGCCCTGTAGCTGAGCGGCAAGATCGCGGAACGGCCCCGCGGAGCCGAGCAGGTCGTCGAACGACCCGCGCTGCGTGATGCGCCCGTGCTCCATCACGAGGATCTCGTCGGCACGGCGAACCGTCGCGAGGCGGTGCGCGATGATGATCGACGTGCGGCCGCGCAGAAGCCGGTCGAGCGCCTGCTCGATCAGGATCTCCGTCGGGCGGTCGATGTTCGACGTTGCCTCGTCGAGGATCAGGATGCGTGGATCCGCGAGCAGCGCGCGGGCGATGGAGATGAGCTGCCGCTCGCCTGCAGAGAGGCCCGCGCCGCCTTCGCGGACCGTGTGCAGAAGCGCCGCGTCGAACCGGCGGGCGATGCGGTCGACGCCGACGGCACGCGCCACGTCCTCGACCTGCGCGTCCGTCGCCTCCGGATGCGCAAAGCGGATGTTGTCGGCGATCGTGCCGGCGAAGAGGAACGGATCCTGGAGGACGACGCCGAGCTGGCGGCGGTACGAGCGCAGCTCGAGCTCGCGCAGGTCGTGTCCGTCGACGCGGATCCCGCCGGAATCGGGGTCGTAGAAGCGGCCGACCAGCTTGGCCGTCGTCGACTTGCCGCCGCCGGACTCGCCGACGAGCGCGAGGCAGTTACCCGGCGGGACGTGGATGTCGACCTCGTGCAGCACCGGGTCGCGGCCGTAGGAGAACGTGACACGGTCGATGCGCAGGTCTCCCTCGATCCGTCCGGCGCGCCGTGCGCCGGGCTCGTCCCTGATCTCGGGCTCGGTGTCGAGCACGATCGAGATCTTCTCCATCGCCGCACCCGCCGACTGCACCTGGCCGTAGAGGTCGGAAAGCTCCTGGAGCGGCTGGAAGACGAGGTTCAGCAGGAAGACCGACGAGACGAGCGTTCCGATCGTCAGCGAGCCGCTGCCGATCATGTGCCCGCCCACCCACAGCACCGACGCCATCGCGACGATGCCGAGGAACTCGATCCCGGGGAAGAACAGCGAGTTGAGCCACTGTGCGTGCGTGTTCGTGCGCAGGTTCGCGTCGTTCGACGCGTCGAACTCGCCGAGGAAGGCACGCTCGCGGTTGAACGCCTGGATCACCGCCATGCCGGAGACCGACTCGGCGATCTGCGCCGTCATCGACGAGATCGTCTCGCGCACCCGCAGGAACGCCGCGTGCGAGCGCACCTGGAACCAGCGAGAGATGACGAGCGTCGGGGGGAGGATGACGAGCGCGACGAGACCGAGCCGCCAGTCGAGCACGAAGAGCCCGACAATCGCTGCCATCAAGGTCAGCGTGTTCACGACGAGCGTCGTCAGGCCCTGTGAGAGCACGTCCGAGAGCGCGTCGACATCGGAGGTGAGCCGCGCGATGATCCAGCCGGCCTTCTGCTGCGAGAAGTAGCGCAGCGAGAGTGTCGTCAGGTGGTCGAAGAGATCTTCGCGCAGGCCGAGCACCACATCCTGTCCGACGCGTGCGAGCCCACGCACGAGTGTCGTCTGCAGGACCCACGCGAGCGCGTTGATCGCGAGGTAGACGCCAACATCGCGCCCGAGGCGCCCGCGGTCATGCGCGCGCATGCCGTGGTCGATCGCGTCCTGCACGACGAGGAGCGCCGACACCGGCGCGGCTGCGGAGCAGATGCCGATCAGCGCGAGCACGGCAACGCGGCGACGGCGGCCGACGAGGTAGCGGCCGAGGCGCGAAAGGCCGGTGCGCCGCCTCCGAGGGTCCTCTGACGATCCTCTGAGGATCCTCTGAGCAATGTGCTTACGCGACGGCACCGATCTCCTCTCCGAAGAGCGACCAGAACACCGCGCCGCGCGCGAGGAGGTCGGCAGGACGGCCGGACTCGACGATCACGCCGTCGTCGAGCACGACCGCGCGGTCGGCGACCTCGACGGTCGAGAGCCGCTGCGTCGCGATCAGCACAGTCCGGCCCGCGAGCGCGGGGCGGAGGTTCTCGACGAGGTGGCGCTCGGTCTGCGTGTCCACGGCCGACATCGGGTCGTCGAGGACGACGACGCGCGCGCCCGCGACGAGCGCGCGCGCGAGCGCGACGCGCTGGCGCTGCCCGCCGGAGAGGTTGACGCCGCGCTCGCCGATCAGCGTGTCGAAGCCGTCCGGCAGCTGTGCGGCGAATTGCGCGACGCCGGCTGCCTCGGCCGCGGCCACGACCTCGTCCCAGGGCGCGTCCGGTCGCGCCGCGGTCAGGTTGTCGCGCAGCGGTATCGAGAAGAGGATCGGCTTCTGCGTGACGATCGCGACCGCGCTCCGCAGCTCTTCGAGCTTGACGTCGCGCACGTCGACGCCGCCGACGAGCACGCGGCCCTCGGTCGGGTCATAGAAGCGCGGCAGCAGGTTGAGCAGCGACGTCTTGCCGGCGCCGGTCGGCCCGCAGACGGCGATCACCTCGCCCGGCGCCACGTCCAGATCGACGCCAGACAGCACCTCGGAGCCCGTGCCGTACGAGAAGTGCGTGTTCTCGAACCGCACGCCGAGGCCGCCACCGTGCGGCAGCTGCGTCGGATGCGTCGGCTCCGGAATCGTCTCGATTCCCTGCAGCCACGCGAAGCTGCGCGAGGCCGAGGCGGTCGCGCGCTGGGCGAGCGAGAGGATCCAGCCGAGCGCCTCGAGCGGCCACACGAGCTGCAGGAGCAGCTGGTAGAAGAGGAAGAACTCGCCGTAGGTGAGCGTGCCGCCGATCACCTCGTGCCCGCCGAAGAGCACGACAGCGGCGATCGAGAGCGTCGGCAGGAAGAGCAGGCCCGGGAGGAACGCGGCCTCGACGCGCGCCTGACGGAGCACACCGTCGCGCACGAGCTCTGCCTTGCTTGCGAAGCGCGCCTGCACATCGTCCTCGCGACCGAACGCCTGCACCATCTCGATCCCGACGACGGCTTCGTCGGCCGCCTCGGTCACGTCGGCTTTCAGCTGCTGCACCTCGCGCGAGATCGGCATCACCTTGCGGGCGAACGAGAAGGCGAGCACGAACACCGCCGGCATTGCGACCAGAGCGAACGCGGCGAGCTTCACGTTGACGAGGAAGAGGACGACCGCGATCCCGACGATCAGCATCAGCGACTGAAGCCCCTGTGTCATGCCCCAGCCGATGAAGTAGCGGATGGGGTAGAGGTCGTTCGTCGCACGCGAGACCACCTGGCCGGTGGCGTGCCGGTCGTAGAACGAGCGCGGATAGCGCAGATACGCCTGGTAGAGCAGCTCGCGCATGCGCGCCTCGACGCGGATGCCCGTGCGGGCCGTCGCGTAGCGGCGCGTGAAGTTGACGCCGAAGCGCACGAGCGCGAGCAGGACGACGGCGACGAGGTAGGGCCAGAGCGCCTTGTGGTGGCCGTTCGTCGGCGCGATCGAGCTGTCGATCGCGTGCCGGATGACGATCGGGATCGCGAGCGAGAGCCCGGAGTACACGAAGGCGCACACGAGCCCGACCGCGACGAGCCGCCACTGCTCGCGCCACTGGTGCGCGAGTCCCTTCGCCGTAGGCCAGAGGCCGAGGTCGGGGGGATCGACTGAGAGGAAGCGCCTGCTCACCTCGGCAAGCTAGCAGCGACGGTTAACGAGGTTAAAGGTTAAAGGTCGGCGGGCGGCGCCGGATGCGAACCACGTCGCGATGTCGATCCGGTCATGCTCTTCCGATGGACGTGCGGCTCATGCCGGGCCTCGAGCACCTGCCGTACGCGGAGGTGTGGTTCCACGCCGTCGACGACGAGGCGTGGGCGGAGGCGTCGGCCGCCGCACGCGAGCTCGGGAAGCCGGGGCTCGAGGCCTGGACGACGACGGCCACGCCTGAGGTCGTCGAGTTTCTCGTCGCGCGCGGGTACGAGGAGGTCCGGCGCTACAGGATCTCGGAGCTCGACGTGGCGGCGGCGCCGGATCCGGGGCCGCCGGCGTTCTCCCTCTCGACCTTCGCCGAGCGGCCGGATCTCGCGGACGCGCTCTACGCGCTCGCACGCGTCGCGTACGGTGACCAGCCGGGTCGCGCCGGCTCGCGGATCGACGAAGCGTGGGTCGACTGGGGCCTGCGCGCGAGCGAACCCGAGGGGTCGTTGATCGGGTTGGAGGACGGTCGCGTCGTGGCGTACGGGTCGATCGAACGCAAGGACGACGGGCTCTGGTGGCACGGTTTCCTCGCGGTCGCGCGCGAGCACCGCGGGCGCGGCCTCGCGGGTGCGATCAAGCGCGCGCAGATCGCGTGGGCGAAGGCGAACGGCGTCCCGCAGCTCCGCACGGCGACGGAGCTGCGCCTCGAGGGAATGCGCGCGCTGAACCGCCGGCTCGGCTACACGCCGCTCTACGATGAGATCGTGCTGCGCGGTCCCGGACACCCCGCGTCTTGAGCATGCCGAGCGAGGCGATGCAGGCGCTCTACGAGGGGGACCTCCAACGGGCCCGACAGCTTCTGCCGGGCGACGAGCAGCTGACGGTCTTCGAAGCGGCCGCGTTCGGTCGGGTCGAGCGGCTGCGGGAGCTCCTGGCAGCCGACGAGTCGTGTGCGACAGCGTTCTCCGAGGACGGCTTCACCGCGCTCCACCTCGCCGTGTACGCGCAACAGGAGGAGGCCGCGCGTGTACTCCTCGAAGCCGGGGCCGGCGTCAACGTTCGTTCGACCGGCGAGATCGCACGGGTGCCGCCGCTCGGCACAGCCGCGTTCGTCCGCTCGGTTGCGCTCGCGCGACTGCTGCTCGACGCGGGCGCCGACGTGAACGTCGGGGAAGCCGAAGGGTTCACCGCTCTCCACAGTGCAGCTCAGAACGGCGACATCGAGCTTGCACGCGAGCTTCTCGCCCGCGGCGCCGACCCCAGGGCCGGCACAGCCGCCGGGAAGACACCCGTCGATCTGGCAGCCGGCGAGGAGATGCGCCGGCTTCTGGCCGACGCCTGATCGTTAGACTCGCTGCCGTGGCGTACCCGGCCTAGTTGATCTGCTCTTCCGTCCTTGGCCGCGCAACGGTCGAGGAATCTCGCTGCCGAGGCTGATCTGCGCCGGCAGCTGACAGCTGATCGACAACGACCAGGAGGAGACGATGGGTACGACAGTGCTCTACGAGCGGACGCAGTTCGAGTGTCTGATCGACGAGCCGTGGGTTTCGGAGCGAGTCGAGGATGCGATCGCCGACATCGTCTCGGACGCCGACGCGGCGTTCGATCGCGATTCGCTCTGGCCGGCCGACGAATGGGACGGATGGGAGGAGCCGCTGCCGTTGAAGAGCCTGTACGCGGGCTCCGCCGGCGTGATCTGGGCGCTGGACGCGCTGCGGCGAAGAGGCCACGCCGAGAGCTCCCTCGATCTCGCCCCCGCCGCGTTGCTCACAGTCGAGCTGAAGCGGGCGGCCCCGGATTTCGCGGCGGATGAGCATTACCACCCGGCGGCGCTCCTCTGCGGCGAAACCGGGCCCCTGCTCGTCGCCTTTCGGCTCACCTCCGATCCGGCGCTGGCGGACGACCTGCATGCGCTCGTCCGCGCGAACGTCGCCAGCCGAACGGACGACATCAGCTGGGGAGCACCCGGGACGCTCCTCGTCGCCCTGGCGGTGGGCGAATGGACCGGCGAGCCGCGCTGGGAGGAGGCGGCGCGCGAGACGGCCACAGCCCTGCGTGCCCGCCGGGGCGACGACGGGCTCTGGCGGCAGGACGACGACTACCGCGGCCTCGGCACCCTGCACGGCGCCGCCGGAAACACCCTCGCGCTGCGCCGTTTCGAGCCGGATGGTGCCCTTGCGCGCGAGACGGCGGCCGTTCTTTCGAGGACTGCGTTCCGCGAGGGTGGCCTCGCCAACTGGCCCGGCTCGCCGCGTGCGCGGCTTGCGCGCCCGCGCGACGGCCGGATCTGCCTCCAATGGTGCACCGGGGCTCCGGGTGTCCTCGCCGGCGCCTGGGACTACCTCGACGAGGACCTCATGCTCGCCGGCGCCGAGCTCATCTGGCAGGCCGGCGCCCACGGCGACGAGAAAGGCCACGGCCTCTGCCACGGCACATCGGGCAACGGCTTCGCACTCCTCAAAGCGTTCGCACGCACCCGCGACGAGCGCTGGCTCGAACGCGCCCGCCGCTTCGCCGTCCACGCGCTTGCTCAGGCGGAGCGGATCGCCGCGGCGAACGGGCGGCGCCGCTACTCGCTCTTCACCGGGGACGTCGGCACCGCACTCTTCGCCGCCGCCTGTCTGGATCTCGACACGCGCTTTCCGGTCGTCGATGTCCTGTAGAGCCGGCCGATGTCGTTCTAGGCTCCAGTCCTGTCCTTCTGTCGAGTCGACAAAGAGAGGCTGACGTGAAGATCGCATTTCCAGGGGAGTCCGCCGAGTACCGGGCGGCCCGCGACCTGTTACTCGAGCGGGAGATCGAGTTGCGCCGTGCCACCGAGGCTGTGGCTGCCGCGAGACGCAAATTGCCGCCGGGTGGTGCGTTGCGCGAGGACTACGTCTTCCAGGAGAGAGGAGCCGACGGCACCCCGACCGAGATACGGTTGTCGGAGCTGTTCGACCGGGGCAAGGACTCGCTCGTCATCTACAGCTTCATGTTCCCGCGCGACCCCGGCGACCTGCGGCCCGCGCCAAAGACCGGGCAGACGGCGCGTCTCCCGATTGCTGAAGGCCCGTGCCCGTCCTGTGTTGCACTGCTCGACCAGCTCGACGGCGCCGCGGAGCACGCCAGACAACTCATCAACCTCGCCGTTGTCGCGAAGGCTCCGCTCCCTCGCGTTCTCGCCTTTGGCGAGGAGCGTGGTTGGCGTCGGCTGCGGCTGCTCTCCTCAGCGACGAATACGTACAACCGCGACTACTTCGCCGAAACCGCGGAAGGGCACCAGAGGCCCATGCTGAACGTGTTCCACCGCGAGCGCGAGACGATCCGTCATTCCTGGGGCTCGGAGCTCTTCTACGCACCGACCGATCCGGGTCAGGATCCCCGCCACGTCGGCACGCTCGAGCCGTTCTGGAACCTGCTCGACCTCACGCCGGAGGGCCGCCCTCTCGTCTGGGACGAGCAGCTGATCTACACGTGACCCGTAGCTGCCTGCAACGGCGGCTCAACGGGCAGCGCAGTTTATGG
>JAICTB010000080.1 GCA_025936595.1 Thermoleophilia bacterium
GCAGCTCCTCCACGCCGCGCTGGCCACCGACGGCGAGCGCGTAGGCATACGGGCGGCCGAGGAGGACCGCGTCGGCGCCGAGCGCGATCGCCTTGAGCACGTCAGCGGCGCAGCGGACGCCCCCGTCCATCAGCACCACCGCGTTGGGAAGCGCGTCGCGCACCTCGACGAGCGCGTCGAGGGCCGCGACGGCGCCGTCCACCTGGCGTCCGCCGTGGTTCGAGACGACGACACCGTCCACGCCGTGCTGCAGCGCGCGCTCGGCATCGTCGGCGGTGAGCACGCCCTTGACGAGGATCGGCAGCGCCGTCTGACCGCGCAGCCAGTCGAGGTCATCCCACGTGAGCCCGAGGTTCGGGAACGTTGCGAGCATCGTCGCCGCCGCGGTGAGCAGATCCTCGTCCGGCGTCTTGTCGAGCTTCGAGAGGAAGACAGGGTCCGTGAAGTACTGCCCGCAGCCTTCGCCCTGGATGAACGGCAGGTACGCCTGACGCAGGTCCCGCGGGCGCCACCCGAGCGTGAGCGTGTCGAGCGTGACGACGATCGCGCCGTAGCCGGCGGCCTCGGCGCGGCGGACGAAGCTCTCGCAGATCTCGCGGTCGTTCACCCAGTACAGCTGGAACCAGCGCGGCGCGTTCGTCTCGGCGACCTGCTCGATCGAGTGCGTCGCCGCGCTCGAGAGGAGCATCGGCACGCCCGAGGAGGCGGCTGCCTTGCCGACCGCGACCTCGGCGTCGGCGTGCGCGATCGAGAGCACCCCGATCGGCGCGAGGAAGAACGGTGCCGGCGAGTGCGTGCCGAGCACGTCGATCGACATGTCGCGCACCGCGTTCCCGGCGAGCATCCGCGGCCGGATCCGCCACCGCTGGAACGCGTCCAGGTTCGCGCGCATCGTCGACTCCGCGCCCGCGCCGCCCGCGATGTAGCCGAACGCACCGGGATCGAGCTTCGCTTCGGCCGCGCGCTCCCAATCGTCCGCCGAGACCGGCCACTCCGGCGGCTGCTGCGCGATATAGATCGCGTTCTGGATCAGGGAGCCGCTGAAGCCGATGAAACGATCCTAGACTGGTGGTCCGACCAACCGAAGGAAGGGGTCAATCGTGCATGGGCGTCTACAGAGCTGCGTCATCGTCCTCGCCACAGCCGCGGCGGCGGCTGCGTCGGTCGCCTCGGCGGCGGTCGCGGACAAGGAGCAGATCCACCTGACGAAGGCGGGACAGGCGGCCGCGCGCGCGGCCGTGTTGAGGAAGGCCGACCTCGGCACCGCCCCCGGCTGGACGGGCGGCGCGAAGAAGCCCGACCTCTCCTCGACGCCGGCCTGCCCGAGCTTCCGGCCGAAGCAGTCCGACCTGGTCGTGAACGGCGCCGCCGAGACCGTCTTCAAGCATCCGGGAATCGAGTTCGACACCGAGGCGCAGGTGCTCGAGACGCCGCACATGGTGAAGCTCGACTGGCAGCGAACGGTCGTTGCGCCGCAGGTCCTTCCGTGCATACGCGCGGCCGCGGCGAAATCGGCCGGGACGTCGGCGCACGTGGTCTCGGCTCGGCGGACGTCGTTCCCCCGGGTCGCGACGTACACGAACGCGATCCGGATCCTGCTCGACGTGAAGTCGTCGGGGTCGACGACGCCCGTGCTGGTCTTCGTCGACCTGGTGCTGGTCGGACGGGGCCGCACCGAGATCACGCTCACGACCACGGCGCCGCTCGTGGCAAGCCCGGCCGTCCGCGCCGCCGAGATACGTCTCGCGCGTCTGCTTGCGAGTCGCGTTCGCGTGTAGGCAAACCTAAACTGGCGGCGGCATGGAGACCGCGAGGCTCGAGACGTTCAGCGACGGCGTATTCGCGATCGCGACGACGCTCCTCATCCTCGATGTCAAGCTCCCCACAGGTAGCTCTGTCACGCACGGCCTGTTGCAGATCTGGCCGTCGTACGCCGCCTACGCCATCTCCTTCCTGACGATCGGGATCATGTGGATCAACCACCACTCGATCTTCCGGCAGATCGACCGCCTCGACCGGACGTTCCTGACGATCAGCGTCGTCTTCCTGATGGTGGTCGCGTTCGTCCCGTTTCCGACCCGCGTCCTCGCCGACCACCTGCATCACGACGCGACTGCTGCCGCATTCTTCTACGGGCTCACGATGACGGTGATGGCGTGTATGTACGCCTGCCTCTGGTTCTACGCCGCCACCGGGCGCCGCCTGATCGCGGCGGATGCGGATCAACGCGTCGTCAGCGGCATCTCCCGCTCGTACCTTCCCGGCGTGCCGCTCTACGCGCTCGCGGCGGCAAGCGCGTTCCTCTCATCCTGGCTCGCACTCGGTCTCTTCGCGGGAATCGCGCTCTTCTACGTGCTCGAGAGCTCCCTCTTCGGCCGCGCGAGCTAGGAGATCACGTGGTGCAGCTCGTACGTCGCCTCGCGCTGGGGCGGTGCCGCACTCGGGTCGCCCGCCATCATCTCGTCGAGGATCGGTTGAAGCGTCCCCTCGTAGAAGCTCTTCGCGTCGTCGCCGTTCTCCCAGATGTCGAAGATGCGGAACACGCCGGCACTCGTGTCGAAGCCGGCGCTATGGGCGATGAGCCCTGGAACGGGCGTCCCGCCCAGGTCGAGCTTCTGCACGACGGCGTCGTAGTTCGTGGTGCTCGTGTCGCCGTCGACGATCGGGAACTCCTGGATGAATGCGATGGCCATGTAGACCTCCTCGTCGGGAAGCTTGCGAGCATACGTCTCTGCTCGCAGGTCGATCAAGCCTTTGCGAGACTCCCGTGGTGCCTGAGGCTCCTCTGCGGATGAGCAAGAACGGCCTTGTCGTGGACGGCGAAGGTTGGTTCGTCGTCAACGCCCGTGAGTCGCGGTGGAGAGACGAAGGTGCGCTCGGGTCCTACTGCACCTTCGAGGGCAAACGACGCTTTCCGCATTTCGGGATCAACATCAGCCTGTTCGAGCCGGGCGAGCGGATGGGGATGTACCACCGGGAAAATGCGCAGGAGGCATTCCTCGTCCTCGAGGGAACGTGCACGCTGATCGTGGAGGGGAAGGAACGCGTGCTGCGCGCGTGGGACTTCTTCTACTGCGCACCGCGAACGGAGCACATCATCGTCGCGGGCGAGGACCAGCGCGCCGTCGTGCTCGCGGTCGGCGGGCGCGGCCGAGGAGTCGGCGGCGGAATCCTCTACACCGTCTGCAAGGCCGCTGCCCGGTACGGAGCCAGCGTCGTGCGCGAGACGGCCGACTCCGCGGTCGCCTACGCCAAGCTGCGCGCGAATCTCCCGCGCTCCCGCTTCGTCAAGTACCGGCGCGGCTGGCTTCCGGACGACTGACTCCAGGCGTTCCGCGCTAGGGTCCGACGGTGTACGTCGTCGTGAACCATCTCCACCTGCGCGACCCACTGACCGACGAGACCGCGCGGTCCGCGCGCGAAGCCGTGCGGCGCGTGGTCGATGCGGGCGCGCTCGCGGCGCGCGTCGCGAAGGTCGACGACACACATCTGATCCTGCTCCTCACGTTCGCGACAGCGGAGGACGCAGGCCGCATCGCGCGGGACGTCGGCGGCCCGTGGATGCGGGAGCACATCACGCCGCTCCTCGCGCGCGACACGGATCGCAGCGTCGGCGAAGTGATCGCTTCGTCGGACTAGCCCGCGTACTCGGGATGAGCTTCGGTTCAGCTCACGTCCCCGATCGGCAGCCTCGGCGCACTGTCCCGATTCGTAGAGATGGTGAAGCGTCTCCGGGTGCCCGGCGCTCGGTCAGCGGTGCCGGCGGTACTCGAGCTCGACGATCCCGTTGCTGGAGGCGGTGTTGGAGACCAGGTCGAGTCGGTAGGACCTGGGGACACCGTCGAACAGCCGGGTGCCCTCGCCCGCCACGTAGGGGAACAAGGACAGCTGGAACTCGTCTATCAGGTCGTGCTGCATGAGCGACCGCCAGAAGCTGACGCCGCCCCAGACGACGATGTAGCCGTCGCCGTCAAGCCTGAGCTTGTCGATCTCTCCTTTCGTGTCACCAGCGGCGATGGTGGTGTTGACCCAGTCGGCGGTCTTCAGGGTCCGCGAGAAGACGACCTTGCGCCCGGCGTTCAGGATGTCGGCGAACGGGTGGTCGGTGGACGTTTTGGTCATCGACCCGGCGATACCCTCGTAGGCGGTACGGCCCATGATGTGCGCGTACGCGTTCCGGAGAAAGTCGAGTTGTGCCAGGTCGTCCGGCTCACGGTTCTCGGGCAGGCCGAAGCAGAAGTCCCAGAACTCGGTGCCCTCGTCGGCGAGAAGACCGTCGAGCGAGTAGTTGAACACCGTCGCTATCAGCTTCCGCATGATCAACCTCCTTGGAGATCAGGTTCGAATCTCGGCTGCGACCTCCCAGATGTGGCCGTCGGGGTCGGCGAACGCCGCTGTGCGCATTCCCCACGGGCGGTCGATCGGGCCGTTCAGGAGCTCGACCCCGCGGCCGGCGAGGTCTTCGCAGACCGCATCGACGTCGTTGACGCCGATCGTGAGCTGGAACCGAGACCCGGCATCCTGTCCTGCGACGGAGGCGGGGCCAATCAGGTCGTGCGCCTCACTGGCCACCAGAAGGTTGACGATCATGTTCTCGAACCTGAACGCGATCGAGTGGTCGTCCTCGTAGACCGACTCTGCGTCAAACGCCTTTTCATAGAACGACTTCGCGCGGTCGCGATCCGCGACGAACATCGTGATGGCTCCAACGTTGTTGAGTGACTCGCTCACAAGTGCTCCCCCCAATAGAAGTGTCAAGTTCGTGCCGCGTGTACCGGCTCTCCACGGGTTAGACCGACAGGAGCGAAAAGACTCATCGGTCGGAACGGCGCAGCCTATCGGCCAGTTGTCATCACCCCGCACTGGGCAAGTGACGCCGGCGTTGGACAATGTCCCTCGAGCGCGGGCGACCTAGGACATCGTCCCGCTCGGGCTCGAGGCAATCGCGATCAAGTCGGCGACGACGTGATCGAGCGGCCGGTTCGCATCGAGCTCATGCGTGCAGCTCGCTCGAAGGAGCGGCTCGACCCTCGCGAGGTCATCCAAGATCATCGCCCGTTCCACCGAGGTCTTCCCGTAGTTGTTCGTCGTTCTGCGCGCGACGCGGTCAAGGATCACCTCAGCAGGGGCGCTGAGCAGGACGACCGCGTCGAAACGGCCGTAGAACTTCGACTGGTTTCGCACGCACCCTTGAACGAAGAGCGAGCGGCCATCGTCTGAGTCCAGCAGCCCAGTGATCCTTTCCTCGACCCAGAGCCACTCCCCGCGGCGCACCTCGTCGGAGGACTCAACATCCTCGCGATACTCACGCCAGCCGGGATCATCGGTGTCTACGACGCGATAGCCGCGTCGGCCAAGTTCGGCGAGCGCCGCCGACTTGCCCGTTCCCGACATGCCCGTCACCAAGATCTTCGACATCTGGACACGCTACGGATTGTCAAGCGACGGCGGGGCTGCCGTAGCTGTAGAGGCGCCTAGCAGATTCGAACTGCTGTACGAGGCTTTGCAGGCCTCTGCCTAACCACTCGGCCAAGGCGCCGCGCAGGGCGGCATCGTATCGGGCGCCGCGGGTACCTCCCTCGCGTGCCCGCGCGCAACCCCTATCCCACCGCGGCCGCGTTCATGCCCGACCGGCTGACGATGAGCGCCCTGCGCGAGGCGGTGCAGCACTGCGAGGGCTGCCCTCTCTACGCGAACGCGACGCAGGCCGTCTTCGGCGAAGGGAAGCTCGGCTCCGACGTGATGCTCGTCGGCGAGACCCCCGGCGACCAGGAGGATCTCGCCGGCGCGCCGTTCGTAGGCCCCGCCGGGAAGCTTCTCGACCGTGCACTCGACGAGGCCGGCATCGACCGCTCGAAGACCTACGTCACCAATGCCGTCAAGCACTTCAAGTGGCGCTCGCGCGGCGCGCGGCGGATCCACGACAAGCCGACCTGGACGGAGCAGATGGCCTGCCGGCCGTGGGTCGAGGCGGAGATCGCGCTCGTCAAGCCGCGCGCGCTCGTCCTGATGGGCGCGACCGCCGCGCAGAGCCTGCTCGGCAAGAGCTTCCGGGTGACCCAGAACCGCGGCACGCCGCTCGATTCCGATCTCGCGGAGCTCGTGACGGCGACGATCCACCCGAGCGCGGTGCTCCGCTCCGACGACCGCGAGGCGATGTTCGCCGGGCTCGTGGCCGACCTGCGCATTGCGCGGTAAAAAACGCCTGCGCATTGCGCAGCGCGCACTTTCGCGGCGCAAATTCGGCGTATAGAGTCGGCACGTCGTGTCGCTGCGGGAGAAAAGCGCAACCGAGCTCGTCCAGGAGGCCCGGGAGCGTTACGTCGCGCGCGGCATCTCCACGCCGCCGCTCGCCGTCGACCGCGCCGAGGGCGCGCGCATCTGGGACGTCGACGGCCGCGAGTACATCGACTTTGCCGGCGGCCTCGGCTGCGCGAACCTCGGCCACAACCTCCCCGCGGTCGTCGACGCACTGCACGCACAGGTCGACCGCTACCTGCACCAGTGCTTCATGGTCGGCATGTACGAGCCGTACGTCGAGGTCTGCCGCCGGCTCGCCGAGCTCTCCCCGTGCAGGGGCGCCGATCAGAAATCGGTGCTGCTGAACTCGGGCGCGGAGGCGATTGAGAACGCCGTCAAGATCGCGCGCGTCGCGACCGGCCGACCAGCGGTGATCGTCTTCGACAACGCGTTCCACGGCCGGACACTCCTCTCGATGACCATGACGTCGAAGGTCGTCCCGTACAAGGCGGGCTTCGGGCCGTTCGCGCCCGAGGTGTACCGCACGCCGGGGCCGTACCCGTTCCGCGGCGTGAGCGAGGACGACGCGATCGACGCGCTGCACTACCTCTTCAAGGGCGAGGTCGATCCCCACTCGGTCGCGTGTGCGGTGCTCGAGCCGGTGCAGGGCGAAGGCGGGTTCATCCCGATGACGCCCGACTTCCCGAAGCGCCTGCAGGAGCTGCTCGATCACTACGGGATCCTCTACGTCGACGACGAGGTGCAATCCGGCTGCGGGCGCACAGGTCCCGTCTGGGCGATCGAGCACTACGGCGTCGAGCCCGACCTGCTCGTCAGCGGCAAGACGCTCGGCGGCGGCCTGCCGCTCGCCGCAGTCACCGGCCGGGCCGAGGTGATGGACGCGGTGCCGGCAGGCGGCCTCGGCGGCACGTTCGGCGGCAACCCGCTCTCGTGCGCCGCCGCGATCGCCGTTCTCGACGCGCTCGAAGGCTCGCGCACACGCTCCGACGAGGTTGCGACGCGGCTGCACGCCCGGCTCGAGGCGATGGCGCCCGCAGGCGCGGAGGTGCGCGGGCTCGGCGCAATGCTCGCGCTGGAGCTGCCGGAGCAAACCGGAGAGGAGACGGCGCGCATCACGGCGGAGGCGCGCGAGCAGGGCCTCGTGCTCCTCACCTGTGGGATCTACGGGAACGTGATCCGGATCCTCGTGCCGTTCTCGATCGGCGACGAGGAGCTCGAGCGCGGCCTCGACATCCTGGAAGGCTGCCTTGCCCGCTGACGTCGCCGTCGAAGGAATCCGAAAGGCCTATGGGGACGTCGTCGCGGTCGACGACGTCCACCTGACGGTCGGCGACGGCGAGTTCTTCACGCTGCTCGGCCCGTCCGGCTCCGGCAAGACGACGACGCTCCGGATCATCGCCGGGTTCGAGCAGCCCGACACGGGACGCGTCACCCTCGGCGGAGTCGACATCACCGGCGAGCCGCCGTACGCGCGGGACGTGAACACCGTCTTCCAGGACTACGCGCTCTTCCCGCACATGACCGTCGCCGAGAACGTCGGCTACGGGCTCAAGGTGAAGGGGACGGCGCGGCGCGAGCGGCACGCGCAGGTCGCGGAGGTCCTGCGCACGGTGCGGCTCGACGGCTACGGCGGCCGCAAGCCGATCCAGCTCTCCGGCGGGCAGCGCCAGCGCGTCGCTCTCGCGCGCTCGATCGTCAACCGGCCGAAGGTGCTGCTCCTCGACGAGCCGCTCGGTGCGCTCGACCTGAAGCTGCGGCAGGAGATGCAGGTGTTCCTCAAGTCGCTGCAGCGCGAGCTCGGGATGACGTTCCTCTACGTCACGCACGACCAGGAGGAGGCGCTGACGATGAGCGACCACGTCGCGGTGTTCAACGACGGCCGGATCGAGCAGGTCGGCACTCCGAGCGAGGTCTACGAGCGACCCGCGACCGAGTTCGTGGCCGGCTTCGTCGGCACGTCGAACATCCTCGAGCGCGGCGGACGCAGGATCAGCGTGCGGCCGGAGCGCATCGAGCTCGACAAGAACGGCGAAGCGGCGACCGTCACCGACGTCGTCTTCGTCGGCGCGTTCACGCGCGTGCTCGTCGACACCGACACCGGCGACCGCCTGACGGTCGTACGAAAGAACGACGGCTCCACGATCGAGCCCGGCGCACGCGTCCATCTGAGCTGGCGCGACGGCGACGCCTACGAGATCGCCCAACCCCTCAAGCAGGAGGCCTCATGACGAAGCGCATGTGGGCGCTGGCCGCGACGCTCGCGGTCACGCTCGCCTTTCCCGCGGCCGGCGTGTCGAAGGCGCACGGCGGCACTCTGAACATGATCGCGTGGGAGGGCTACACGTACAAGCAGTGGGTGAAGCCGTTCGAGGCGCAGAGCGGCTGCACCGTGCACTCGAAGTTCGCCGGCTCCTCGGACGAGATGGTCACGCTGATGCGCTCCGGCGGCGGCAGCCAGTACGACATGGTCTCCGCATCCGGCGATGCGAGCCTGCGGCTGATCTACGGCCACGACGTGCAGACCGTCGACCCGTCGAGGATCCCCGACTTCAAGAACTTTGGGAAGGCCTTCCAGTCGCCGCCGAACAACACGATCGACGGGAAGCACTACGGCATCTCGCTGCAGTGGGGGCCGAACACGCTGCTCTACAACACGAAGCTCGTGAAGCCGGCGCCGACCTCGTGGGC
>JAICTB010000127.1 GCA_025936595.1 Thermoleophilia bacterium
CCGGGCACGCCTCTCTCTATACCATCGCCGGCATGAGCGTCTACGAGCGTCACACTCTGTCGAACGGCCTGCGCGTGCTGACCGCGCCCCTCGGCCATGCCAAATCGGTGGCCTGTTACATCATGCTCGCCGCCGGGTCGCGCTACGAGAACGCGTCCAATCGCGGGATCGCGCACTTCGCCGAGCACATGTTTTTCAAGGGCACGGAGCGGCGGCCCACGGCGCGCGATCTGTCGATGGAGGTCGACACGATCGGCGGCGAGTTCAACGCCTTCACGTCGAAGGAGTTCACCGGGTACTACATCCGCTGCGCCGGGGAGCAGCGCGACACCGCGCTCGACGTCCTCGTCGACATGCTGCGCAACTCGAAGTTCGACGCCGACGAGCTCGAGCGCGAGAAGGGTGTGATCGTCGAGGAGATGAACATGTACGTCGACACGCCGCGCGACTACGTCTCGTCTGTCTACGAGGAGCTGGTGTTCGGCGCGAACCCACTCGGCTGGGAGACGCTCGGGACGAAGGAGACGATCAAGTCGGCGACGCGCGAGACGTTCCTCGACTATCTCGGCGAGTGGTACACCCCGCCGCGCATCGTCGTCGGCGTCGCCGGAGCGGTAGGCAGCGACTTGCTGCCGACGCTCGAAGGATTGATTGGCGACATGACGGGCGAGGATGCGGGCGCTCCCGAGCCGGCCGCGGTTGAACGCTCGAACGAGCCGCAGGTGCGCCTGCATCGCAAGGATTCCGATCAGGCGAACGTCTGCATCGGCGTCCCGTCGTACCCGCTCGCGCATCCCGACCGCTATGCGCTGCAGCTGCTCGGCACGGTCCTCGGCACCGGCATGTCGTCGCGGCTCTTCCTGGAGGTGCGCGAGCGACGCGGACTCGCGTACTACGTGTACGCGCTGAACAGCCCGTTCACGGACGCCGGCACGCTGTTCTCGCAGGCGGGCGTCGACCTGAACCGCGCCGAGGAGGCGGTCGAGGTGATCGCGACGGAGTTCCGCAAGCTCGCCGACGAGGTCGTCCCGGCGCAGGAGCTCGAGAAGGCGCGCGCGCTCGCGAAGGGGCGGTTCGTTCTGCAGACCGAGAGCCCCAACGGGCTGATCATGTTCGGCCTGCGCCGCGAGGTGCTCGAAGGACGGGCGGCGGAGCCGGAGGACGTTCTCGCCGGGCTCGACGCAGTCACCGCCGAGGACGTGCAGCGAGTCGCCCAGGACGTGATCGGCGGCCAGGCCATGCGGTGCGCCGTCATCGGCCCGTTCGACGACGCGAGCGTGTTCGAAAAGCTGCTCTGAGCCGTCCCCTCCGGCCACGGCCGTGCAGGGCACGTCCCTTGGTCAGACCAACGATCGCGGAACTGCCACGTTCCGTCCACAGGCCCGTGAGCCCCGCATTGAAGCCGGTCGCATCGCTTCTGGATACGGCGCACCGAGACATGTCTCGTGGTCAGACCAATGTCGTGGACCGCCACCGTCCCGCCGCGAAGCGGGTCGCCCGCCCCACCAGCGCGACGACGAGGAACGCCACGAGCCCGACGAACGCGAGGGCGACGGCGAGGAACGCGAGCTCGTTCCAGCGATAGTGGCCGAGCGCGACCATGCGGATCGCGACGCCGAGCGTGACGCCGCCGAGCCAGGTGGGGAGAAAGCGCCGTGTCAGCGCGGCGAACGCGAGCCAGCCGGCGACGAGCGGCAGCGCATCCGCAGCGTAGCCGCCCGCGGAAACGTGGTGATCGTGCGCCAGCTGGCCGATCGTCGCGAACACGACGATCGCGACGACGCCCGCAACCGCGAGACGGCTCAGAAGAACCGGCGTACGCCGCGGAAGTCGCTCGTTCGCACGGGCACGATGCGAACCGCGCTCGCCGAGTTCGGCGACTCGATCATGCGACCTCCGCCGATGTACATCGCGACGTGCCCCACCACGGGGTGCTCGTAGAAGAGCAGGTCGCCCGGGAGCATCTTCGCGAGCGCAACAGGCGTCCCCGCGGCGAACTGCGCGTCGGCGTCACGCGGGATCGTGATCCCGTGCGCGCGGTAGACCGCCCACGTGAGCCCGGAACAGTCGTAGCCCCATGCCGAGAGGCCGCCCCAGAGGTAATGGAGCCCCACGAACTGCTTCGCCGTCCGCACCAAATCCGCCCGCGTGCGCGGCAGCCGTCGCGTCGCGGCGGCGGGAACCGCGCCGGACGGCACCTGCGCCGCGAAGCCGACGGTGAGGCCGCTCGAGAGGCGCGCGCTCCGTGCCGTCACGACGTCCGGCGCAGCGAATGCCGGGCCGAGCTGCCACGAGCGCACCCAGCCCGGATATCCGCGCGCGTCGAGGGGCGACGGCTGGTCGGGCACCGCGATCTTCGTCCAGCCGCCCGTGTGCGCGAGCACGCGCACCTGCTCCCCGTAGAGCACCTGCGTCGGCATGTGGCCGACGAGCGCGAGCCGCTGCCGGTAGGAGACCGCCGCCGTCGGCCACACCTGCGGATCGAGTGGCAGGTGACCGGCGTTCGGCGCGGCCCAGACGTTCGCCACCGGCACCCGCACCGTCGCCGTGGCGGCCCGAGGCGGAGCTTGTAACAGACTGTTACTTACGAGGATCGCGACCGCGGAGAGGATCAGCACGGCCAAACGGTAGCCGCGATCCGCGCTTGTAACAGTCTGTTACTTGCCGTATCAGTCCTCCCGCGACTGCTCCTCCGCGCCGCGGGTCTGGAGCTCGGCGACGACCGTCGGGTCTGCGAGGGTCGTCGTGTCGCCGAGCGGCCGGTGCTCGGCCACGTCCCGCAGCAGGCGGCGCATGATCTTGCCGCTCCGGGTCTTCGGGAGCTCCGGCGTGAAGACGATGTTCGCCGGCTTCGCGATCGGGCCGATCTTCGTCGCGACGTGGTTGCGCAGCTCCTCGAGCTTCTCGACTGAGCCCTCGCCGCCACCCTTCAACGTCACGAACGCGACGATCGCCTGCCCCGTCATCGCGTCGTTGCGAGCCGCGACGGCCGCCTCGGCGACCTCCTTGTGGTCGACGAGCGCCGACTCGACCTCCGTCGTCGAGATGCGGTGCCCCGAGACGTTCATCACGTCGTCGACGCGACCCATCAGCCAGAAGTCGCCGTCCTGGTCGACGCGCGCACCGTCGCCGGCGAAGTAGACGTCACCGTACTTCGCCCAGTACGTCTCCCTGTAGCGTGCGTCGTCGCCGTAGATCCCGCGGAGCATCGCCGGCCACGGCCTGCGCAGCACGAGGTAGCCGCCCCCACCGGGCCCCACCTCCTCGCCCTGCTCGCTGTAGATGGCCGCGTCGACGCCGGGGAACGGCTTCGTCGCCGAGCCGGGCTTCGTCGTCGTGACGCCCGGGAGCGGCGTGATCATGATCATCCCCGTCTCCGTCTGCCACCACGTGTCGACGACCGGGCATCGCTCGCCGCCGATGTGCTCGTGGTACCAGATCCAGGCCTCCGGGTTGATCGGCTCGCCGACCGAGCCGAGCAGGCGCAGCGAGCTCAGGTCGTGCTTCTGCGCGTACTCCGGCCCCCACTTCATGTGCGTCCGGATCGCCGTCGGCGCCGTGTAGAGGATCGTCACGCCGTAGCGCTCGACGATCGACCACCAGCGGTCCTTGTCCGGGTAGTCGGGCGTCCCCTCGTACATCACCGAGGTGGCGCCGTTGCACAGCGGCCCGTACACGATGTAGCTGTGCCCGGTGATCCAGCCGACGTCGGCGGCGCACCAGTAGACGTCGGTCTCGGGCTTCAGGTCGAAGATGTAGCGGTGGGTCGTCGCCACGCCGACGAGGTAGCCGGCGGTCGTGTGCGCGATCCCCTTCGGCTTCGCGGTCGTCCCGCTCGTGTACATGAGGAAGAGCAGCTCCTCCGCGTCCATCGGCTCGGGCGGGCACGACGCCGGGTCGTCCGACCCGCGCACGTCGTCGTACCAGTGGTCGCGCCCCTCGGTCATCGGGACGTCGTTGCCGGTCCTGCGAACGACGACCGTCCCCTTCACGCCGGGCGTCTCCTGCAGCGCCTCGTCGATGATCTTCTTCAACGCGACGGTCGTGCCGCGCCGCCACGCCTCGTCCTGCGTGATTACGAACTCGCAGCCCATGTCGTTGATGCGCGCGGACAGCGAATCCGCCGAGAAGCCGCCGAAGACGACGGTGTGCGGCGCTCCCAGGCGCGTGCACGCGAGCATCGCGATCGGCAGCTCGGGGATCATCCCCATGTAGATCGCGACCGCCGTCCCCTTCTTCACGCCGAGCTCCTTGAGCGCGTTCGCAAAGGCGGCGACCTCCTTCTGGAGGTCGCCGTAGGTGAGGTCGCGGCGGTCGCCGTCGGGCTCGCCTTCCCAGTGGTAGGCCACCCTGCCGCCCAGGCCGGCCTCGACGTGGCGGTCGACGCAGTTGTAGGAGACGTTCAGCGTCCCGCCGAGGTACCACTTGGCGTACGGACGGTCCCACTGGTAGAGCTCGGTGTAGGGCTCGAACCAGGTGACGCGCTCCTTGCCCTCGCGGTCCCAGAAGGCCTCGAAGTCCTCGTCGTAGATGGACGCCTGCGCGTTCGCCTGAGCCGCGAACTCGGGCGGCGGTGGGTACGTCCGCTCCTCCAGGAGGAGCGTGTCGATGTTCTGCGTAGGCTCTACCGCCATCAGCCGTCCGCCCTTCTCGGCATCGGCGAGCCGGGCCGGGCCGTCCAGAACGGCGCACCCACGGGCAGCACGATCCGCGGCGCTGACATGCCGTTGATCACACCGGCGGCCGAGGCGTACCAGGCGAAGCCGGCGGTGACGACCCCGACCCAACCGCCCCAGTGCAGCCAGCCGTTGTTCGCGTGGCCGTGGGCCTCGTCGAAGAACCCGATCACGAGCAGGACCTCCGTGATCTGCAGCGTCAGGAAGACGCCGAAGACGGCGCCGCTGACACGGGTCGACCAGAGCAGCATGTAGAAGTTGAAGATCGCGAAGGCGAGCAGGAACCAGGCGAGGCCGTTCGGGAGATTCGCATCGGCGAGACCCGCGGCGAAGCTCTTCGAGACGACCGCGAGCACGATCACGCTGCCGAGGCCGAGCCAGAACCCTCCGTAGGTCGAGAACGCCGTCGCGCCGAACACGTTGCGATTGCGGAACTCCCACATGCCGGCGAGCAGCTGCGCAACCCCGCCGTAGAACAGGGCCGGCCCGATCCAGATCAGGTCGGGGATGAACGTCGCGTTGTGCCCGCTCAAGAGGAACGTTGTGAGCGCGAATCCCGCAAGCCCGAGTGGTGCCGGGTCTGCCGCAGGAATCGACTCGATGAGCGTCGTCACGGGACGAGCTTCGGCAACAGCTGCCATGCGCTTCCCTCCTTCACCGCGGCCCTCAGGCCGCGGACGGCCTTGGACGAAACGCGCAGGAGTCTAAGGAAAAGCGGCGCGCGAGGACTAGGGCAACAGATTGCGGGAATAGTTGGTCAGGTTTTCGGCGCCGTTCGAGGTGACCAGAATCAGGTCCTCGAGGCGCACGCCGCCGTAGCCGCGGCGGTAGAGCCCCGGCTCGACCGTGACGACGTCGCCGGCCCGGAGCGGAAGCTCCGCCGCGAGGCCGAGCCCGGGCTGCTCGTGCACCTCGAGCCCCACGCCGTGGCCGAGCCCGTGGAAGAAGCCGTCCGCGAGCGCCTCGCCGGGCGTCTTCGTCCGCTGGGTCGGCTCGCCGGCCGCCTCGAAGATCTCGCAGCTTCCGTCGAAGATCGCGCGGCCGTCCGCGCCGTCCTTGATCTCGGAGATCGCGCGGTCGAGCGCCTCCTCGCACAGCCGATGCCATTCGCGCACGTCGTCCGGCACGTCGCCGACGACAAAGGTGCGCGTCATGTCGCAGAAGCAGAACGTCTCGTTGTCCCGCGGCCAGATGTCGATCACGATCGGCACGCCCGCGCGGATAGGGCCCGAGCCCATGTCATGGCCGACCGCTCCCTGCGGTCCGGGGGCCACAATGAACTCGTCGGCCGTCGCGCCGCTCGCAGCGAACGCGACGGCCATCGCGGACTTGACGCGCTCGACCGTGAGCGGCTCGCCGTCGAGCATGAGCTCGTCGCCCTTCTGCGTCGCGCTCCGCAGCAGCTCGCGCGCCGCGTCCATGCCGGCCTCCGCCGCACGCTGTGCGCGGCGAATGCCGGCCAGCTCGGCGCCGGTCTTCACACGGCGTCGGTCGTCGAAGAAGCTCGCGTCGACGACGAGCTCGACGCCCTTCCCGCGCAGACGGTCCGCGAGCCAGAGCGGAAACGTCTCCGGGACGACGGCGCTCGTGACGCCGAGCACCTCGACCGCGCGCATGGTGACCTGCTGGCGCACCTCGGTATACGAGAGACCCGAGGCGATCAGCTCGTCGAGGCCGTACTCCTCGGACGGATGGAGCTCGAACAGCCCGAGCTCCGCGAGGCGGGGCACCTCCATCGAGCCGATCGCGATGTGCTTCACGCCGTCGCGCTCGAGGTAGAGAAACGGGTCGGGGATCCCGAGCGGCACCTCGTGACGGAGCTCCGGCGAGCGGAATGTGTCGGCGTAGATCAGGA
>JAICTB010000124.1 GCA_025936595.1 Thermoleophilia bacterium
CCGCTCGTGCCACGAGCACTGGGACGGCAACGGCTACCCCGACGGGCTCGCAGGCGAGGACATCCCGCTGATCGCGCGGATCGTCTGCGCGTGCGACGCCTTCAGCGCCATGACGACCGACCGGCCCTATCGCGCAGCGCGGACCCACGACGAAGCGGTCACCGAGCTGCAGCGCTGTTCGGGCACGCAGTTCGACCCGCGCGTGGTCGGCGCGATCGCCTCGTTCACCGCCGGCGCGTGAACCAGCCGCGCGGCGGCGGTAGCGGCTCCTCGCCGAGCGCCCGCGCACCGGCGACGAGATCCTCCGGCGTCAGGCACGTCAGCTCTGTGTGCCCGAGCTGCTCCACGTCGCCGGCGCCGAGCCGCAGCGCCTGCGCATTCAGCGCCTGCTCGAACAGCGTGCGCGCAAAGCGTGCGTTGCCGAACCGCTCGTCGCGCTCGGCGCCGGCGAAGATCGTGCGCAGGGAATCCTCAGCGCCGTCGCCGAGCGCGTACTCCGACTCCGCCGCAAAGCGCCCGAAGATCGCGATCAGCTCCTCCGTCGAGTAGTCCGGGAACGAGATCTCGCGCGAGAAGCGCGAGCGTAGGCCGGGATTCGACTCCAGGAACCGGCGCATCAGCCGTGGGTAGCCGGCGACGATCACGACGAGGCGGTGGCGGTTGTCCTCCATCCGCTTGAGCAGGGTCTCGATCGCCTCGTCGCCGAAATCGAGGCGCTCGCCCTCGCGTGCGAGCGCGTATGCCTCGTCGACGAAGAGCACACCGTCCAGCGCCTTGCGCACGACGCGCTCCGTCTTGATCGCTGTGAGCCCGACGTATTGCCCCACGAGGCCCGCGCGGTCGACCTCGACGAGCTGCCCCCGCTTCAGGAGACCCATCGAGCGGTACATCTGCGCGAGCAGGCGGGCGACGGTCGTCTTGCCCGTACCGGGATTACCGAGGAAGACGAGATGCTGCGTCGTCGCGACCTCGGGCAGGCCGGCGTCCTTGCGACGGGCCTGCACACGTAGGAAGGCGACGAGCGCGCGCACCTGCTCCTTGACCGACTCGAGGCCGGGCAGCGCTTCGAGCTCTGCGAGCAGCTCCTCGAGCGGGCGCGGAGGCTCCTGCCGCCGCAGCGCCTCGATGTCGAGCTCCTCTCCGATCTGCGCACGCAGCTGGTCGCCGAGGGCCTTCAGCGACTCGAGCGGATTCGGCATCGTCGGACCGTAGCGATTACGGTCCCCGGAGATGCCGCGTGGCCCGATGACCGGAGCGGAGCTCGAGCGCTATGCCGAGATGATCGTGCGCGGCTGCATCGCATTCCGCCGGGGCGACACGCTCGTCCAGCGCGTGAGCATCGCGCACCGCGAGCTCGCGGTGGCGATCGCCGAGGCCGCCTACCGCGCAGGCGCGGCCGCGGTCGAGGTCGAGTACGACGACCCACGCGTGGTCGCCGCGCGCATCGAGCACGGCTCGGACGCGGCGCTCGGCCGGCGCACGTCCTGGCAGCGCGAGCGGATCCGGGCGCTCGGCGACGAGCACGTCGCGCTCGTCTCGGTGATGGGCGAGACCGAGCTCGGCGTGCTCGCCCGGCTGCCGCCCGAGCGTGTTGCGGAGGACACGAAGCGGCTGGCGTCAGGTGCCGAGATGGCACGCATCCGCCGCGAAGGACGGCTGCGCGGGACGATCTGCGCGTGGCCGACCGACGAGTGGGCGGCCCGCGTCTTCCCCGGCCTCGACACGGAGAAGGGCAAGCGGCGCCTCGCGCGTGACCTCCTCTCGTTCTGCCGGATCGGTCCCGGCGACCCGCCGGCCCACAAGGGCTGGACGGCGCACCTCGCGACGCTGCGCCGACGCGCGGCGCGGCTGACGAAGCTCGACCTTGCCGAATTGCACGTGCGCGACCGCGGCACCGACCTGCACCTGCGGATCGCTCCGTTCTCGCTCTGGCGCGGCGGCGGCGAGCAGGATCACTGGGGACGGCGGATCGCGATGAACGTGCCGACGGAGGAATGCTTCGTCTCGCCCGACGCAGCGGCGACCGAGGGAACGTTCCGCTGCTCGCGCCCACGCAGCTTCGGCGGGCGGGTGATCGAGGACCTCGCAGGCGAGTTTCGAAACGGCCGCCTCGTCCGTCTCGAGGCAAAGCGCGAGGCCGACCGCGACTGGCTCGCGCGCTACCTCGGCTCGATCCCAAATGCCGAGCGGCTCGGCGAGATCGCGCTCGTCGACTCGTCCTCGCGCATCGGCCGGACGGGGCTCATCTACTACAACGGCCTGCTCGACGAGAACGCCGCCGCCCACATGGCGTTCGGCTCCGGCTTCGCGAAGACGCGGACGGTCTCGATCGCGAAGAAGCGCTATGGCGTGAACCGCTCGACGACGCACATCGACGTGATGATCGGAACCGATGAGCTCGAGGCGACTGGGGTGACCAAGGCCGGCCGCCGCGTCCCGCTCGTGGCCGGGGGAGCATGGCGGATCTGATATAGTTAACCCTGTTAATGATTCGCGTGGTTAACGACCCGATGACAACTGCGAACCGGCTGCGGCCGGTGATCCTCCGCCTCGCGCGCGAGCTCCGCCGGGAGATCCACTCGCTCGGCGTGACGAGCGGCCAGGTCTCCCTGCTCGCGGCGATCAAGCACAACCCCGGCATCACGGCCACCGAGCTCGCCGAGCGCGAACGCGTCTCGGCCCCCGGCATGTCCGGCCACCTCGTCCGCATGGAAACCGCCAAGCTGATCGAGCGGACGCGCGCCTCCGACCGGCGGCGCATCGGCCTCTCTCTCACCCCCGCAGGCGACAAGGTGCTGAAGTCGGTGCGCCAGCGGCGCACGGCCTGGCTCGTCGGACGCCTCGAGCGCCTGGAGCCGGAGGAGCGCGAGGCAGTCGAAGGGTCGATCGACGCGCTGGAGAAGTTGCTGGGCGACGAGTGAGCATCACGTTCCTGAGTCGTCGCTGGGGGTGCGCGGCCGGAGGGGACAGTGCTCGGCACGGCCCCGGAAGGCTGCGCGGCGTCAGCGACGACAGCCTTCGGCGGAGCCCGGCTCCGCCGGGCGTGAGGCGAAGGCGGTCAGGGGCGTGAAGCTCTTTCGTCGCGCGTCGCGGCGGACGTTCGCCTCGCTGCGCGGACACCGCAACTACCGCCTCTTCTTCGCGGGCCAGCTCACGTCGGTCGCAGGGACGTGGATGCAGAACATCGCGCTCGCATGGCTCGTCGTCCAGCTCGCTCCCCACTCTCGCGGGCTTGCGGTCGGGCTCCTCTCGATCTGCCGCTTCGGGCCGTTCACGCTGCTCGGGCTCGTCGCCGGCGTCGTCACCGACCGCTTCGACAACCGGCGCACGGTCATCGTCACGCAATCGGTGCAGATGGTCTTTTCCGCGGTGCTCGCCGCAATCACACTGCTCGGCCACGTGCAGCTGTGGGAGGTCTACGTGATCGCCGCGCTCGGGGGCACCGCACTCGTCTTCGACGCGCCCTCGCGCCAGAACCTGACGTTCCAGATGGTCGGCCGCGACGAGCTGCCGAACGCGATCGCACTCAACTCGAGCCTCTTCAACACCGCGCGTATCTTCGGGCCTGCGCTCGCGGGGATCATCATCGCCGCGTGGGGCTCCGGCTGGGCGTTCGCGATCAACACCGCGAGCTTCCTCGCCGTTCTCGCCGGCCTCCTGGCCATGCGCAAGTCCGAGCTGTATCCGCTCGCCGGCCGCCGGCGGCCGACGATCTTCCGCGGCACGCGCGAAGGGTTCGCCTACGCGCGTCGCAATCGGACGGTACTCGTGATCCTCTCGATGATGGCCGTGTTCTCGTCCGTCTGCTTCAACTTCAACATCCTGCTGCCCCTGCTCGCGAAGAACACGCTGGACGCCGGGCCGCGCACCTTCGGCGTCATCTCCGCCTGCTTCGGCGCGGGCGCGCTCGTCGGCGCGCTGTCAGCCGCGGCGATGTCGAATGCACGCTGGCGCGTCATGTTCGTCGGCGCCGGCGGCTTCGGCGTGTGCGAGCTCCTGATCGCTCCGCTGCACACGACAGCGATCGCCGGCGCCCTGCTCTTCGTCTGCGGCCTCTTCTTCACGAGCTACTCGACGAACTCGAACGCGGCCATCCAGCTCGCGAGCGCGGATCACATCCGCGGCCGCGTGCTCGGCCTCTACTACTACGCCTGGAACGGTCTCGCGCCGTTCGGCGCGCTGCTCGTGGGCTGGATGTGCGACCACGGCGGCACCGAGCTCGCGTTCGGCGTCGGCGGCGTCAGTGCGCTCGGAATGACGGCGATCGGCGCCTTCGCGGTGAAGCGTCCGCCGCGCCCCGCCCCGCCCCGGTTGCAGGCGGAGCCTGCAACCGAGCAGCTCGCTGCCTGAGCCCGCGCGCCAGGAGAGGCGTATATTCGTGCTTCGATCGCTCCGCGTCAGGGAAGGGGACGACTGTGGCCCAAGTTGCCTTCGACCGTGTCAGCAAGATCTATCCCGACGGGACGCGCGCCGTGAACGACGTGAATCTGGAGATTCGCGACGGCGAGTTCATGGTTCTCGTCGGGCCGTCGGGCTGCGGCAAGACGACGGCTCTGCGCATGGTGGCCGGGCTCGAGGACATCTCCGAGGGCATGTTGAAGATCGGCGAGCGCGTCGTGAACCACGTTCCCTCGCGTGACCGCGACATCGCAATGGTCTTCCAGAGCTACGCGCTCTATCCGCACCTGTCCGTCTACGAGAACATCGCGTTCGGCCTACGGCTGAAGAAGATGTCCAAGGACGAGATCGACAAGCGCGTTCACCGCGCCGCCTCGCTGCTCGGGCTCGAGGAGTACCTGAAGCGCAAGCCGCGCGCCCTCTCCGGCGGCCAGCGCCAGCGGGTGGCGATGGGCCGTGCGATCGTGCGCGAGCCGGCGGCGTTCCTGATGGACGAGCCGCTCTCGAACCTCGACGCGAAGCTACGAGTCCAGATGCGCGCCGAGATCGCAAAGCTTCAGAGCGACCTCGGCGTGACGACGATCTACGTCACGCACGACCAGATCGAGGCGATGACGATGGGCGACCGTGTCGCCGTCATGCGGAAGGGCGAGCTCCAGCAGGTCGACGAGCCGCAAACGCTGTACGACCGTCCGCTCAACCTCTTCGTCGGCGGGTTCATCGGCAGCCCCGCGATGAACATGCTCGACGCGACCATCCACTCCTCGAACGGCTCGCTGCAGGCGACAGTCGGCGAGCAGACGATCGCGCTCGGGCCGGAGACGCTCGAGCACCATCCCGCGCTCCGCGGCTACGACGGACGGCACGTGATCCTCGGCATCCGGCCCGAGGACCTGGAAGACGCGGCTCTCGATACCGAGGCACCGCGGGACCGGCGCCTGAAGGGGAGACTCGAGCTGCGCGAGTCGCTCGGCTCCGAGATCATGGCGCACTTCTCGATCGACGCCTCCGCGGCGGAGACCGAAGAGACGCGCGAGCTTGCGCGCGACGTGGGCGCCGGGGACGACGCGCAGATCGGCGTCGAGGCCGGGAAGGCGATGGTCGTCGGCCGGTTCGGGGCGCGTTCGACCGTACAGCCGGGAACGACGATCGAAGCCGTCGTCGACACGCGCGCGCTGCACTTCTTCGACTCGGAAACAGGAACAGGGATCTACGACTCCACGAAAGGAGCAACAGCGTGAAGAGATCAACATGGCTGGGTCTTGCCGCACTCGTCGCCGTGCTCGCCGTCGCGGCGGGTTGCGGTTCATCCAAGACCTCGTCGAAGAGCACGACGGGAACGGGCGGCGTCCTGGGGGCGCAGAAGACGAAGTCCGTCTCCGGCAAGATCTCGATCGTCGGGGTCTGGTCGGGCGACGAGCAGAAGTCGTTCCAGGCAGTCCTGAAGGGCTTCATGAAGAAGTACCCAAAGGTGAAGGTCAGCTACAAGTCGACAGGCGACAACACGCCGACCGTCCTCTCGACGTCCGTGCAGGGCGGCAACCCGCCCGACCTGGCGTCGGTCTCGCAGCCGGGCCTCGTCAACGACTTCCAGAAGAAGGGCGCGCTCAAGAACATCGACTTCGCCCGGGGCGCGCTGAACAGGAACTACCCGCCCGATATCGCGAAGATCGGCGTGATCAAGGGGCACGTCTACGGGCTCCTGATCAAGGGCGCCAACAAGTCGACGGTCTGGTACAACGTCGCCGCGTTCAAGAACGCCGGCGTGAAGCCGCCGGCCACGTGGCCGCAGTTCCTCGCCGCGGCAAAGACGCTGAAGGCTTCCGGCACGCCCGCCTACTCGATCGGCGGCGCGGACGGTTGGACGCTCACCGACCTGTTCGAGAACATCTATCTCCGGCAGGCGGGGCCTGCGAAGTACGACGCGCTGTCCAAGCACAAGATCAAGTGGACAGATGCGTCGGTGAAGAAGGCCCTGAAGACGATGGCCGCGGTGGTCGGTGACACGAGCAACATCGCCGGCGGCACGTCGGGTGCGCTCCAGACCGACTTCCCCACCTCGGTCTCGAACGTCTTCTCGACATCTCCGAAGGCCGCGGAGGTGATCGAAGGCGACTTCGTTCCGGGCGTCGTCGCGTCGTCGAACAAGTTGAAGCCCGTCTCCGGCTACAACGTCTTCCCGTTCCCGGCAATCGGGAACACGAAGAACTACGTCGAG
>JAICTB010000166.1 GCA_025936595.1 Thermoleophilia bacterium
GACGCTGCTGATGGCGCTCTCGAACAAGTTCGGCTGGCTCGTGATCGCGACCGGCAACAAGTCGGAGCTGTCGGTCGGCTACTCGACGCTCTACGGCGACCTCGCCGGCGGCTTCGCGCTGATCAAGGACGTCTACAAGACCGACGTGTTCCGCCTCTCACGACGGTTGAACGAGCGCGCCGAGCGCGAGCTGATCCCGCAGTCGATCATCGACCGTGCGCCGAGCGCGGAGTTGCGCGACGAGCAACTCGACGAGGATTCGCTGCCGCCGTACCCGTCGCTCGACAAGGTGCTCGAGGCGTACGTCGAGCTCGACCGCTCGCGCGAGGAGCTGACCCAGGACGGGTTCGATGCGGACGTCGTCGAGCGCGCGCTCGCGCTGATCGATCGCGCGGAGTACAAGCGCCGCCAGGCGCCCCCGGGGGTGAAGCTGCGGCCGAAGGCCTTCGGCCGCGACCGCCGCACGCCGATCACGAACCGCTGGCCCGGTTAGTCGAGGACCGACCGCCACTTCTCGCGGACGACAGCGACCTGCGTCAACGCGCGGTAGTGGCGCAGCGTGTCCTCGTTCTCACGATGCGGGGCACGCAGCGCGTTGAGGTACTCGGCAAGGTCCTTGAGGTCCCACGTCAGGCGGAAGAAATCGAGCGCGGTCTCGTCGAGTCGCCTGCCGCTCTCACGCTCGTAGACCTCCTGCGCGTCGCTCTCGTCGGAGACGACGAGCCACAGGTCCCGCTCGGGCGGGCCGAGGGCGACGGTGTCCCAGTCGAGCAACCTCTGGCCGCCGGCCGTTCGCAGCACGTTGGCGGCGTGCGGCTCGCCGTGGCTCACGACCCAGGCGCCGGCGCGGGCCCGGGCGCCGGCGGCGAACCGGTCGGCGAGCGCGATCAGCTCGGCAAGCTCGCCGGCGCTCTCGTTGATCGCAGCCCGCGAAGGCTCGGAGAGCGGTCCGCCGGTCCACGGCGTCCGCCGGTCCGCGAGCGCAGCTTCGAGATGCCGGCGGCCCGGGAGGTCGAAGCCCACGGTGGACGCGGGGGCGGTCGCCTGGTGGAGCTCCGCGAGCAGCGCGGCGACGCCTCGCCGGTCCTCCTCGTTGCCGTAGCGGCCGAACTGCCCCGCCGCGCCCTCGAGAAACGGAAACAGCGCGACGGAGTATCGCGGGTCGAGCCGGACGAGCGAGGTCCCGTCACGGGTGCCGAGCGGTGCGACGACGAACTGCAGCCCGCTCTCACTGAGTGCGACCGCCGCGTCGAATGCGCGACGAAGCCCGGCGAACGCGGCGTCGCGCGTCTCTCCGAGCCATGCCTTCTGGTCGAGGTCGTCGACGGTGACGAACGCGCGGCGGCCCGTCGCGTCCGAGACGACCCAGTGGTAGCTGCCTCCGCCGACGGGCGCGTACTTCGCGGCATCCGCATCGAAGTTCCATCCGAGTCGAAGCGCATGGACGACCGCAGCTACGGGGAGACCCTCCGGCTCCGCCCTCACGAGACGAGCCGCTGCAGCGCGACGCCGAGGATCGGCAACGCCATCGTCAGCGAGTAGCTGAGCCAGCCGACGACGACGAGCCTCGGCCTCGTGCGCGGCTCGCGCCCCTCGCGGATCTCCGCCTGCAGCCGCGGGCCGAGGACGAAGTTGTGCAGGTACGAGACGACGAGCAGACACACGAAGACGGCGACCTTGACCCAGAGCACGATCTGGAATGCGCTGTCGCTCTCCCACTCGCGCGACGCGAGCACGACGCCGGTCAGCGCCGCAACGAGCAGCGCGCCGTACCCCAGCGGGCGCCAGAGCAGGCCGAGTTGCTTCATCGCCGTGCCGCGCGGCTCGCCCTCGAGCGCCCGGATTGCGGGGACGCCGACGAAGACGAGCGCCGTCGAGCCGCCGAACCAGATACCGGCAGCGAGCAGATGAACGGCGACGAGGACTGCGGTCACGCGCTGCCGATCGTACGCGGCTCCTCGTCGAGCCAGGTCCGCAGCGCTCGGAACCAGCGCAGCCGCTCCGCGTAGGGCACGGCCGCGTTCGCAGGCGACGTCGACGGCAGCACGTACAGCCTCGCCGCCGCGAGCATGCGCGGCTGGGGACCGAGCGCCGGCCGCTCGGAGAAGAGCCCGCGGTACGCCTCCTTTCCTACGAATGCGATCGCGCGCGGTTCGAGCTCGCGTGCGACGCGTTCGAGCCGCGCCGGCTCGAAATCGCCGCGACGCAGGTCGCCCGAGCCGGGCGTCGTGCGGTAGGCGGCGTTCGTGACGCCGAGCCCGAGCTCGAGCAGCGAGAACTGTTCCCGCGGTTCGTACAGCCGCGGCGTAAAGCCGGCCTCGTGGAGCAGGCGCCAGAAGTCGTTGCGCGGGTTCGCGAAGTGCGCCGCGGCGGCGTCCGAGACGCGGCCCGGGTTGATGCCGCAGAAGAGGCACGCGAGCCCGTGCGCGAGGACGTCCGGAACGCTAGATCCTGCGGCCACGAGGCTTGCAGCGTGGCATGCGCTGCGTCCACGTGGCGGTGCACACCCACGAGCTCGGCAGCGGCGGCGTGGGCCGCCGGCCGATCGAGACCTGCTTCGTCGGGCGCCGCGCGCTCCAGGTGCGGCACGACCGTGTCACGCGGCCTCGGCCTCCGGGCCATGCGCGTCCAGGCGCTCCTCGAACAACTCGCGGAGCTGCTCCCCGGCCGCATTCGAGCGCTTGCCACGGCGGCGAACGATCCGCACGAAGCTGACGCTTTCGTCGCGGTGCGCGCCGTAGCAGCGGGCGTAGCACTCCGCTTCGCTCAGCGATCTCAGCCTCATGGACCGGAACCCTAGGACCCGAACCGGACGGCACGGATAACGTCTCGCTGATGGCGACGCGCGCGAAGGTGCTCGAGTACGCGGTGGAGCTCGACCGCGGCGGACGGCTGACGATTCCGGGCGGCGGGCAGTTCGTTCCGCCCGAGGGGTGGTCGCCCGATCACCTGCTGCTCGCGGCGCTCGTGCGCTGCTCGATCGACAGCTTCGCCTACCACGCGCGCCGCGCGGGTCACGCGATCGAGGCGGCAGGCTCCGCGCAGGGCACCGTCACGAAGAGCGGGGACGACGATCGCTACCGGTTCGTCGAGATCGACGTACGCATCGACGTGCAGCTGACGCCGCGCACGAACGAGCCCGACGACCTGATCGCACACGGAGAGCGCGACTGCTTCGTCGGCGCGTCGCTCACGGTGAAGCCGAGGTACGAGTGGCACGTGTCGTGACGTCGATCGACGCTGTGCGTGCGCGCTTCAGAGCGCTGCAGCGTCCACTCGCGTTCTTCGACGGACCGGGCGGGACGCAGGTCCCCGATTCCGTGATCGATGCGATCGCCGGCTACCTGCGGGCCGCGAACGCTAATCTCGGCGGCCCGTTCGAGACGTCCCGCCTGTCGGACGAGCTCGTCACGAACGCGCACGTCGCCGCCGCCGGTTTCCTGAACGCGACCGTCGACGAGGTCGCGTTCGGCGCGAACATGACGACGATGAACTTCGCTCTCTCCCGTGCCGCCGCGCGCTCGTGGCGCGCGGGAGACGAGATCGTCTGCACGAAACTCGACCACGACGGCAACATCTCGCCGTGGCTCGAGCTCGCGCACGACAAGGGGCTCGTCGTGAGCCTGTGCGAGGTTGACGACGAGTGCCACCTCGACCTCGACCACCTGCGCTCGCTGCTCACCGAGCGAACCCGCGTCGTCGCATTCCCGTGGGCGTCCAATGCCGTCGGCACGGTCACGCCCGTCTCCGAGGTGACGGGGCTCGCTCACGAGGCGGGCGCGCTCGCCTGGGTCGACGCCGTGCACTACGCGCCGCACGGCCCGATCGACGTGCAGGCCGCGGGCGCCGACGTGCTCCTCTGCTCGCCGTACAAGTTCTACGGGCCGCACCTGGGCCTCGGGTTCGGGAGGCGCGAGCTGCTCGAGTCGTGGCGGCCGTACAAGGTTCGCCCGTCGGACGACTTCCCGGTCGGCCACCGCTACGAGACCGGCACGCTCGCACACGAGCTGCTGGCGGGCTTCGTAGCCGCCGTCGACTACCTGCGCGACGTGGGCTGGGACTTCGTCGCCGAGCACGAGCGCGAGCTCGGCCGGCAGTTCCTCGACGGTCTCCCCGCCTCCTACCGGCTGCACGGGATCCCGTCGTCGGACGGCCGCGTACCGACTTTCGCGATCACGCACGAGAGTCGCTCACCACAGGAGGTCGCGACGCGACTCGGCGAGCGCGGCTTCGCCGTGTGGCACGGCAACTACTACGCGGTCGAGATCATGGAGCGGCTCGGACTGGAGGACGGCGCCGTGCGGATCGGGATCGTGCACACGAACACGGCGGACGAGGTCGAGCGGCTCCTCGCAGCGCTCGCGGAGATCTAGCCCGGATACGCGGAGCCGGCGGCGTCGGCCCAGCGGGAGCCGGGCTCACGGCGAATCGGATCGGGGTCGATCCCTCGCGCCTCGGCGACGGCGAGCGTCAAGAGCTGGAAGCGCACGATGTCGACGACCGGGTGGTTCGTCGCGTGCAGTGTCACCTCGCAACCGAGCTGCTCCAGCGCACGGACGACGTCCGCTGCGCGTTCGCCGGCGCGCCCATCGCCTTCCAGCACGTACGCCCGCACGCGCTCGTCGACCGCGGCCAGGTGCCCGTGCAGGATCGTCTCCGTCTCGTAGGCGGTCGCATCGATCCACGCTCCCTCGCGTAGCTTCAACGCCGCCTCCTGGGCCGTCGGCCAGTCGCGTCCCGCTCCGACGATCAGCACGCGCTCCTGCGCGAACGGCTCGACCGGTTCGATCAGCTCGCGCTCGACGGCCTGCGGCAGCCAGTCGATCTCCTCGCCGTTCAGCGCGGCGATCGCCGCGACAGCGCACGTGTAACTCGCCGTGTGGCACCACGAGCGCTCGGGCTCCGGCGTGCAGACGATCACCTCGTCGACGAGCTCTGCGAGCGGCGAGTCGCGCCTGCCCGTGACAAGCCACACGTCTCCGCCGAAGGCGCGCTCCGCCTCCATCGTCAGCTCCGTCTCGCCCTCGTGCGAGACGCAGACGAGGATGTCGGCGGTCGGCGGGTCGAGCACCGCCTCGAGCGCCGGGAGTGCGCGCCCGCCCGTCTGCGCCGCGTGGAACGACGTGCCGCAACCGGTGAAGACGACCGACGCTCCGGAGGGGAGCTGCTTGCCGGTCGGGACGGCTCGCAGCCACTCGGGCTGCGCGAGCACCGCCTTGCGTGTCTCACCGGGCACGCCTCTCTCTATACCATCGCCGGCATGAGCGTCTACGAGCGTCACACTCTGTCGAACGGCCTGCGCGTGCTGACCGCGCCCCTCGGCCATGCCAAATCGGTGGCCTGTTACATCATGCTCGCCGCCGGGTCGC
>JAICTB010000140.1 GCA_025936595.1 Thermoleophilia bacterium
GCCTGCTCGAGCGCCCTTACGCCCGGCCCGGTTCGCCATCCTCTTTCGTGCGCGAGTGGGGCAGGACGCCGGGAGGCTCGGCTACCCCGCGCAGATGCTGACGCTCGCTGAAAAACGACTGGTGGCCCGCGTTTCCAAAGCCCTCCTAAGGCTCGCGAACGACCGGCAGCAGGAGGTCGATGGTGTCCCGGCGCCGGTAGTACTCGATCCCGGGACGCGAGCGGTCGCGGTCTGGGCGCTCGCAGAGTCGCTGGAAGGCCGGGGCGATCAGAGCGTAGACGGCCGGAGGCTCGCCGATGAGCCGGACACGCGCATAGCTGCCCCCAGGGAGGGTCCCCATCTCCAGCCCGAGCGCCTCGGGATCGTCGCTCTCGCGGAGCTGGACGCAGACGCGATACTCCTCGCCGTCGGCGTCGAACGCGCCGTAGTACTTCCGTCCGCGTACGCCGACAGCCGCTTCGACCTCGGCCATACCGCGAGTGATCGCGGACTGCTCGTCGGCGACGCGCTTGAGCATCACCGCGACCTCGCCGCGTTCGATGAGCACCTGCTCTTCCGCCACGACCGCAGCCTACGCTCCCGCTTTCGCCCTGTGCTTTCAGAGTGACGGGCCACATCCGGAAGCCTCGATAGCCTGCCTCCGGTGCACCTGAAGGCAATCAAGCTGCGCGGCTTCAAGTCGTTCGTCGACCCCGTCGAGATCCACCTCGAGCCGGGGGTGGCGGTGGTCGTCGGCCCGAATGGGTCGGGCAAGTCGAACGTCTCCGACTCGATCCTCTGGGCGACGGGCTCGATGAGCCCGGGCGAGCTGCGCGCCGAGAAGCCCGACGATGTGCTGTTCTCCGGCTCGACCGGCCGCGGCGCGACCGACTTCTGCGAGGTCGACCTGCTGTTCGACAACGCGGACGGCGCCTGGCCCGACCTGCCGTACAGCGAGGTATCGGTCTCGCGCCGGCTGAGTCGCGGCGGCGAGGGCCAGTACCTCGTCAACCGAACACCGGTACGGCGCGTCGACCTCGTCGAGCTGCTCTCCGACGTCGGCCTCGGGGGCGGCCTGCGCTCCGTCATTTCGCAGGGCCGCGTCGAGACCGTGCTCAACTCGAAGCCGTCGGAGCGGCGGGAGCTGATCGAGGAAGCGGCGGGGCTCGGACGGTTCAAGCGGCGCCGTCATCGCGCGGAGCTGAAGCTCGCGCGTGTCGCCGTGCAGGTCGACCGCGCGCGCGACGTGGAGGACGAGGTCAAGAAGCGCCTGCGCCCGCTCGCGCTACAGGCGACGGCCGCCGAGCGGGCGGAGAAGCTGGGATTCGAGATCGCGAAGCTCCAGGCGGCGATCGCCACACTCGACCTCGAGCGGCTCGTCCAGCGTCGCGCCGAAGCCGAGGGCCGCCGCACGGTGACCGCGGAAGCGCGTCGCGTGCTCGACGAGAAGATTGCCGCGCTCGTCGCCGAGCGCGAGCGCGCAGAGGAGGAGCTCACCGATTCCGCCGGCGCGCGCGAGCAGGCGACGGCCGCGCTGTACCGGCTGCGGAGCGGCGGCGAGCGCATCGCGCTGCGGCGCGAATCGGCCGCGGCGCTGGCCTCGGCGCTTCGCGTCGAGCTCGACGCGGCACGCTCGCACGATCCGGCCGCGTCGGTCGAGCTCGAAGCATCGGCGCGCGAGGCGGCGAACGCCGCGAACGCCGCCGCCGGCGAGCGCGCGCGCCTCCAGGTCGAGGCGGAAGGACGCTGGGCGCGGGTTGCGGCGATCGAGCGTGCGGCACAGTCTGCGCTCGTCAGCGAGCTCGACTCGGTGCTGGCCCGCCGCGCGGAGACGGAGTCGCAACTCACGGGCGGCGGCCGCGACGCGCTGCTCGCGTTACGCGGTGCGACCCAGCGGCTCGGCGTCCGGCACGAATCGGCCCAGCGGCTGCTCGCCGAGCTGCGGGCGGATCTTGCGGCCGCGAAGACAATTCCTGCCGGTCCGACGCCCGAGCAGCTCGGCCGAGCCGCCGACGAAGCAGATGTCGCCGCCCGCGCCGCGGCGCGCGAGCGCGAAGATCTCGACGCGCGGGTCGAGCTCGCGCGTGAGCGTCTCGTCGCGCTCGAGCAGTCGCTCGCAGAGCGCGAGGGGATTCCGCCGGCCGCGCGCGCACTCGCCGAGGGCGGCGAGCGGCTCGCGCTGCAGGTCCTCGACGTCGCCGCAGGCAGCGAACGCTCCGTCGCGGCGGCGCTTGGTCATCGTGCCTCGGCCGTCCTCGTCGACAATCCCCATCGCGGACTGCAGCTCGTCGAGCAGGCGATGGCCGCGGGCCTCGGGTCGGTGCTCGTGCTCGTCGGTCGCGATCCCCGCACGCTTGCCGACCTGCCGGTCGTCGAGCGCGACGCGCTCCTCGCATCGACCGTGCCCGCCGTCACGGCGGATGGGATCGGCTGGGACCCGATGCGCGGCGAGCTCTGGTTCGCGGGCGAGACGGCCGAGGCCGTGCTGCTCGAGCTCGATGGTCGCCGCCGCGAGCTCGAGGCGGAGGTGCAGGAGCTGACGGCCCGTGCCGCCGACGCCGCCACGCGGGCCGGGGACGCCGCCGAGCATGCACGCGCCGCCGTGGAAAGGTTCGCGCCCGTCGCGCACCTGCGGAGCGTTCGCCGCGCCGACCCGGCGCAGCTCGGCCCGCTCGTCGCCGGCGCCGAAAGGCTCGATGAGACCTTGAGGGTTGCGGCAGCCGCCGCGGGCAGGCTCGAAGCGCCGCTCGCCGAGCGCGCGGGCCGGCTCGCCGAGGACCTGCGCGGCATTGCGACACGGGAGTCGGAGCTGCGTCGCAGCGTCGCCGACGCAGACATGCGCGCGCTAGTTGCCGAGCGCCGTGCGAACGGCCGTGCCGCCGAGCCGGGAGGCGAGCTCGAAGCGCTGCGGCACGAGGCGGAGGATCTGTCGGAGCGCGCCGCAGAGGCAGCGCAGATCGCGGAGGACGCGGCGGAGCGGGCCCGGCGCGCGGCGCGCGCGCTTGCCCACGCCGACCCGGCACGCGCACGCCGTCCGAACGAGCTCGTGCTCGACCGGCTGGTCGTGGGCGCCACACGGCTCGAGGCGGCGCTGGCGGTCGAGATCGAGCACTTCGAGGCGCCGGTGCGTGCGCGCGTCGAGGCGCAGGCTGCACGCACGACCGAGCTCGGCGCAGACCTGCGCAGGCTCGGCGCCGAGGAAGTCGAGCTACGCCAGTCGGCGAGCGCCGCGGGAGAGAGGCTCGCGGCAATCGATGTCGAGCTCGCGCGCGCCGACGCCGAACGTGACGAGGCGCAACGGCGGCTCGATGCCGCCGGCGCGGAGCCGGCAGAGGGCGACGTCCGGGACGAGCTGGCGGAGAAGCTCGCGCGCTACGAGAAACGCCGCGAGCAGCTCGGCCAGGTGAACCCGCTCGCGAAGGAGGAATACGACGCGGAGAAGGAGCGCCTCGTGGAGCTGTCGGCGCAGCGGGAGGATCTCGAGAAGAGCCTCGACGAGCTCGAGAAGCTCCGCGACGACCTGACGCGCACCGTCGAGACACGATTCGCCGAGACGTTCGCCGCCGTCGAGCAGCACTTCCGCGAGGTCGCTGCAACGCTCTTCCCGGGCGGCGAGGGCCGCCTGCACATGACGGAGCCCGAGGACGAGGGCGAGGAGCCGGGGATAGAGGTGGAGCTGCGCCCGGTGGGGAAGAAGGTGACGCGGCTGTCCCTGCTCTCGGGCGGCGAGAAGGCGCTCGGCGCGATCGCGTTCCTGTTTTCGTTGTTCCTCGCGCGGCCGAGCCCGTTCTACCTGCTCGACGAGGTCGAGGCTGCGCTCGACGACACGAACATCGGACGCTTCACCGAGCTGCTGCGCACCTACGCCGGCCGCGCGCAGTTCATCGTGATCACGCACCAGAAGCGGACGATGGAAGCCGCCGACGTCCTGTACGGCGTCACGATGGGAAACGACGGCGTGTCGCAGATCTTCTCGCGCCGGCTGCCGCAGGACGAACAGATCGCGCAGACCGCGTGAACGACCTGGCGTTCGTCGAGCGTGCTCTCGCGCTGCTCGCGTCGAAAGGTCTCGACACCTGGATCTTCGGGGGTTGGGGGGAAGAGCTGCGCGGCCTGATCAAGCCGCGCGAGCATGTCGATCTCGACCTGCTCTATCCAGCGCCTGACTGGACTGCCGCGGACGCGCTGCACTTCGACTGGATTGAAGGCAAGCGCCACTCGTGGAAGCGGGCCTTCCGGCTCGAAGGGATCGCGGTCGAGCTCTTCCTCGTGCAGCACGACGCTCAGGGATGGTTCACGGAGCTCGCGCGCCGCCGTCACGACTGGCCGGCGAACGTGCTCGCGTCGACCGGGCAGTTGCCGGTCGCGAGTACGGCCGCACTGGCGAGCATGCGGCACTCCTACCGGGTCGACGCCGCCGCATAGCTACCGTTCCGCGGTGACGAGAAGCTGGGGACAGCTCCTGGGCGACTCCGACGCGCCCGCCGAGAGCGAGAGCGACCAGCGCGGGTTCTTCGGGCGGTTGCGTGAATCGCTTTCGAAGTCGCGTCGCGCGCTCACCGAGCAGCTCCAGGTGGCGGCATTCGACCCTGCGGACGACGCGTCGTGGGAGCGCCTCGAGGAGGCGTTGATCTACGCCGACGTCGGCGTGCGCGCGACCGCGGAGCTGATCCGCCGCCTCGAGGCGCGGCAGGACCTGACGGAGCTCGGCGCGGCGCTTGCCGACGAGATCGCCGGGCTCTTCGGCGAGCCGCCGACGCTGGCGCTCGGCGACCGTCCGGCCGTGATCCTCGTCGTCGGCGTGAACGGCACCGGGAAGACGACGACGATCGGCAAGCTCGCGAGCCGCCTGCGCGAGCACGGCCGCACGGTCACGCTCGGCGCCGCGGACACGTTTCGTGCGGCAGCGGAGGAGCAGCTCGAGATCTGGGCGCAGCGCGCGGATGCGCAGTTCGTCGGCGGCGAGCGCGGCAGCGATCCGGCCGCGGTCGCCTACGACGCTGTCGGCTCCGCCGCCGACGTGGTCATCGTCGACACCGCCGGCCGCCTGCATACGCAGACGAACCTGATGGACGAGCTCGCGAAGGTGCGACGCGTGATCGCCGGCCGGGTCGCGGGCGCACCGCACGAGGTGCTGCTCGTCGTCGACGCGACGACCGGGCAGAACGGCCTGCAGCAAGCGCGCCTGTTCAACGAGGCGGTCGGCGTGACCGGTGTCGCGCTGACGAAGCTCGACGGATCGGCGAAGGGCGGCATCGCCGTCGCGATCGCCTACGAGCTTGGGCTGCCCGTGAAGCTTGCGGGCGTCGGCGAGGGTCTCGACGACCTGAGGCCGTTCGACGCCGGCGACTTTGCGCGGGCGCTGGTTGCCGAATGACGATCGTGCCGGCGGACACGCTGACGATGGCAGAGCTCGCGCAGCACTTCACGGCGGGCTACGAGGGGTACTTCACGCCGGTCCAGGTCGACGAGGCCACGATGCGGTACATGGTCGAGTCGTGGGACATCGACCTCGCGCGGTCGCGCGCGGTTCCGGGCGTCGGCGTGTGCAATCTCGCCGTGCGCGACGCGCGCGGCTGGATCGGCGGCCTCGCGGTCGTGCCGGCCGAGCGTCGGCACGGCGTCGGGCGCGCGCTGATGGAAGCCGTGCTCGCAGTGGCGCCCCCGCTCGTCACGCTCGAGGTGATCGAGCAGAACGAGCCGGCGATCAGGCTCTACGAGGCTCTCGGCTTCGAGCGCACCCGCGTCCTCGAGGTGTGGTCGCTGCCGGAGCCGCCGCTCGTCGAGGCGCGGGTCGTCGAGCCGGCACCGCTCGGCGGGCGGGACCTGCCGTGGCAGCGGGAGGATGCGTCCCTCCCCGCGGACTACGAGCGGTACGAGGTCGACGGCGGGGCGATGCTGGTGCGCGGCGCCACCGTCTTCCAGCTCGACGCGCGCGACGAGGAGACGGCGGCCGCGCTGCTCTCACGAGGCAGGAAGCTGCAGTACGTGAACGTTCCCGAGGGTGACGTCGCGGGCGCCGCGATGCGCAGGCTCGGCGGCGCGCTCGACCTGCGGCAGTTCGAGATGGTTCTAACTCGCTGAGGAGCGCGCCCAGATGTTGATGTCGCCGTCGGTCGCGTAGCGGTCGATCTCGGCGAGCTCGTCGTCCGAGAAGTCGAGCCGCTGCAGTGCTGCGAGCGAA
>JAICTB010000178.1 GCA_025936595.1 Thermoleophilia bacterium
ACGCGGCCGACGAACCCATTCGGGCTCTGAGCCGGCTCTGAGCTCGAACTACCGCTGGGCCGTTCTCGCGTCGGGGACGTTCGCGCAGGCGACGTACTCGGCGATCTGGTTCGGCGTGGCCGTGATGGCGCCGTTCCTGCGTGACCGCTTCGACCTGACGCTCGGCCAGGTCGGCGTCCTGATCTCCGCCTCGTTCGCGGGCTCCGTGGTCAGCCTGATCCCGCTCGGCCTCCTCACCGACCGGCTCGGCGAGCGCCCCGTGCTCGTCGCGGGCGTCGGGGTGTGCGGCGTCACGCTCGTCCTGGCCTCGCAGGCGCACGGCTTCTGGTCGCTGCTCGCGCTGCTCATGTTCGCCGGGCTTGCCGGCGCGAGCGTGCAGTCCGCGAGCGGGCGGGCGGTGATGGCGTGGTTCCCCGCGCGGCAGCGCGGCCTCGCGCTCGGGATCCGCCAGACGGCCATCCCGATCGGCGGCTTTGCAACCTCGGTGGCGCTGCCGGCGGTCGTGGACGCGGGCGGCGTCGCCTGGGGCTTTGCCGTGATGGGAGTCGCATGCCTCGTCTCCGCGGGCGTTGCGATGGTCGTGCTCCGTGAGGGGCCGCGGCCCGAGGCGAGCGGCGAGATCACGATTGCGCCGCTCCGGGATCCGCGGATCTGGCGGATGTCGGTCGGCAGCGCGCTCGTCCTCGCGCCGCAGATGTGCGTGGTGGGCTTCACCGTTCTCTTCCTGCACGAGCAGCGTGGGTTGTCGGAGTCGGCGGCCGCCGCCGTGCTGGCGGTCGTGCAGGCGCTCGGCATCGTCGCGCGGATCACGGCGGGCCGCGTCTCCGATCTGCGCGGCTCGCGCCTCGGCCCGCTGCGCGCGATCGCGCTCGTCGTGACCGCGCTCGTGCTCGTGACGGCGGTGCTGCTGCGGGCCCCGCTCGCACTCCTTCTGCCCTCGCTCGTCCTCGCCGGCGTCCTCTCGATGAGCTGGAACGGCCTGTCCTTCGCCGCCGCCGCCGAGCTCGCCGGCCATGCGCGGAGCGGCGCCGCGATCGGGCTGCAACAGACGCTCCTGAACGGGTCAGGCGCGATCTACCCGGGGCTCTTCGGCGTGATCGTCGGTGCCACGTCGTACGGCTGGGGTTTCGCCGCCGTCGCGTTGCTCCCACTCGCCGGCTGGTACGTCCTGCGAGCATTGTCCGGATGAACGTGATGGTGGAGCGCCTGGAGGCGATCTACGCGATCGCGCAGCATCGTGCGGGCTACTCCGCGGAAGAGGACGCCGCCCACGAGCTCGCAGCCGGGTGGATGCGCGAGGCGGGGCTCGAGGTCTCCGTGGACCGCGCCGGCAACCTCTTCGGGAGGCGCGGCGACGCGCGTGTCTGGGCCGGGTCGCATCTCGACAGCGTCCCCACCGCCGGCCGCTTCGACGGTGCGCTCGGCGTCGTCGCTGCGATCGAGGCGGCGACGCGGCTGCCGGAGGCACCGCTTGCGGTGGTCGCGTTTCGCGCCGAGGAGACGGGGCCGATGGGCAGTAAGGAGATCGCCGAGGCTCCCGATGCCTACCTCGAGCTGCACATCGAGCAGGGCCCCGTGCTTGCGAGCCTGGGCGAGCCGCTCGGCGTCGTCACCGCGATCGCGGGGCAGGCGCGGGGGCTCAGGGTCTTCGAGGGCCGCGCCGACCACGCCGGAACGACGCCGATGGACGCGCGCGAAGACGCGTTGCTCGAGGCGGCGCGGTTCATCCTCCACGTGCGTGAATGCGCGCGCGCGGGCACCGTCGCGACGGTCGGCTCGATCGACGCGGAGCCGAACGCGACGAACGTGGTGCCGGCGCGCGTGACCGTCTCGGTTGACGCGCGCTCCGCCGACGGCTCGCTCCTCGACGCGCTGATCGAGGAGATCGGCTTCGAGGTGCAGTGGCGCTCCGACCCGGTGCAGATGGGCGACGCCTTCGCCGCGGTCCTCCCCGATGCGCCGCGGCTCGTCTCGGGCGCGGGCCACGACGCGATGTTCGTCCCGCAGAGCTCGCTGCTCTTCGTTCGCAGCCTGAACGGCGGTGTCAGCCACCATCCCGACGAGCTCTCCAGCGCCGAGGACATCGCGCTTGCCGTCGATGCGCTGACGGCCGCGCTCGCTAGGCTCGTGTCTTGAGCGAACGCGAGGTCATGTCTTGGGACGACCTGGGGCTCGGCGGCCGGGAGCTCGCGCAGGCGGTCTACGACGACGGCTACCGGCCCGACATGGTGCTCGGGATCGCGCGCGGCGGCCTCCTCGTCGCGGGCGCGATCGGCTACGCCCTCGGCGTCAAGAACACGTTCACGATGAACGTCGAGTTCTACACCGGGATCGACGAGCGCCTCGAGGTGCCGATGATTCTGCCCCCGGTCCCCGACCTCGTCGACTTCGCGGACTTCAAGGTGCTCGTCGCGGACGACGTCGCCGACACCGGCGCCACCCTGAAGCTCGTGCAGGAGTTCTGCGAGGGAAAGGTCGCCGAGGTGCGCTGCGCCGTCCTCTACGAGAAGCCGCGTTCAGTGGTGCGATGCGAGTACGTCTGGCGCCGGACAGACCGCTGGATCACCTTCCCGTGGAGCGCCGAAGAGGCGATCTTGCAGGGCGTTTCGCACACGTTCTAGTGCGTTAGGGTTGACCCGGGGCTGCATGGGGTGATCTGTCCGTCTTGCAACGCCGAGAATCGTCCCGGGGCGCGCTTCTGCCGGGGCTGCGGGACAGCGATCGTGCAGGCCTGCCCGTCCTGCGGCGCCGCGGCGGGCCCCGACCAGCGGTTCTGCGACGAGTGCGGCGTTGCGCTCGGCGGCGCTCCCCCGCCGGTGGCGCGCGAGCCCGAGCGCGTCGCGGAGCGGCGGCTCGTGTCGGTGCTCTTCGCCGACCTGGTCGGCTTCACGGCGCTGTCGGAGTCGCGCGACGCCGAGGAGGTGCGCGAGCTGCTTTCGCGGTACTTCGAGACCTGCCGGCGGCTCGTCGAGCGTTACGGCGGGATGGTCGAGAAGTTCATCGGCGACGCGGTGATGGCGGTGTGGGGGACGCCGATCGCGAACGAGGACGACGCCGAGCGCGCGGTGCGCACCGGGCTCGACCTGGTCGCCGCCGTCGCCGGGCTCACCGACGAGCTTGGCGCGGACGTGAAGCTGCGCGTCGGCGTCCTCACGGGCGAGGCGGCGGTCACCGTCGGCGCGCAGGGCGAGGGGATGGTCGCCGGCGACCTCGTGAACACCGCGTCGCGCATCCAGAGCGTCGCCGAGCCAGGCACCGTCGTCGTCGGCGACGTGACGCGACGCGCGACGGAGGCCGCGATCGCCTATGAGGACATCGGCTTCCACCAGTTGAAGGGAAAGACGGAGCCGTTTCGGCTGCACCGTGCGCGGCGCGTGATCGCCGCGCGGCGTGGCGGAGGCAAAGCAGCCGGGCTCGAGCCTCCCTTCGTCGGGCGCGAGCGCGAGTTCAGGCTGCTCAAGGAGCTGTTTCACGCCTCCGCGGAGGAGCGGCGGGCGCGGCTCGTCTCGGTGGTCGGCATCGCCGGCGTCGGCAAGTCGCGCCTCGGCTGGGAGTTCGAGAAGTACAGCGACGGCCTGGCGGACGACGTGCTCTGGCACCGCGGCCGCTGCCTCGCCTACGGCGACGGTGTCGCCTACTGGGCGCTCGCCGAGATGGTGCGGATGCGCGCCCGCATCTCCGAGGACGAGGGTGCCGACACCGCGCTGCCGAAGCTGCGCGAGTCGCTCGCCGCGTTCGTGCCCGACGTCAACGAGCGTGCGTTCCTCGAGCCGCGGCTCGCGCACCTGCTCGGTCTCGCCGAGCGCAGCGCGCCGGACAAGGAGGACCTCTTCTCGGCCTGGCGGCTCTTCATCGAGCGGATGGCCGCGGTTGATCCCGTCGTGCTCGTCTTCGAGGACCTGCAGTGGGCAGACGCCGGCCTGCTCGACTTCGTCGAGTACCTGCTCGACTGGGCGCGTGACCACCCGATCTATGTCGTCACCCTCGCGCGCCCCGAGCTCGCTGAACGCCGTTCCGCGTGGGGCGTCGGCCGCCATGACTTTACGTCCCTCTTCCTCGAGCCGCTCGAGCCGGCCGTCATGCAGGCGCTCCTCGCGGGCACGGTGCCCGGTCTGCCGGGCGAGCTGCGTGAGCGAATCGTCGCGCACGCCGACGGCATCCCGCTCTATGCCGTCGAGACTGTGCGCATGCTGATCGACCGCGGCCTGTTGAAGCGCGACGGCGAGGAGTACCGCCCCGCCGGCCCGATCGAGACGCTCGCGGTTCCGGAGACGCTGCAGTCGCTCGCGGCCGCGCGGCTCGACGCGCTCCAGCCCGAGGAGCGACGGCTGCTCGAGGACGCGTCGGTCCTCGGCCGCACGTTCACCCGTGCAGGGCTCGCCGCCGTCGCCGGCCTCGGCGAGGACGAGCTCGAACCGCACGTGCAGTCGCTGCTCCGCAAGGAGATCTTGACGCGGCAGCTCGACCCGCTGTCGCCGGAGCGCAACCAGCTCGCGTTCGTGCAGGACATCCTGCGCCGGGTTGCGTACGAGACGCTCTCGGTGCACGACCGCAAGCGGCGCCACCTCGCCGCCGCGGCGCACCTGACGCGCGACGGCGACGACGACATCGCCGCCGTGCTCGCCGCGCACTACCTCGATGCGTACCAGTTCGGCCCGAACGACGCCGACGCCGGCGAGCTGCGCGACCTGGCCCGGCTCGCGCTCGTCCGCGCAGGTGAGCGTGCGAGCTCGCTCGCCTCCGCCGGCGAGGCGGCACGCTACTTCCAGCGTGCCGCCGATCTCACCGACGGGCCGGTGGAGCGCGCCGAGCTGCTCGAGCGCACGGGTCGCGAATGGGGCAAGGACGTCGAGATCGACGCCGCCGAACGCGCCCTAGTGGAGGCGGGACGGCTGCTCGCCGAGCAGGGCGAGCGCCTCGCCGCTGCCCGTGTCGCAACACGCCTCGCCGAAGTGCTGCGCACCGCCGATCGCGTCAGCGAGGCGCTGGA